>CAZZCF010000042.1:0-28040 GCA_964652955.1 uncultured Leptospirales bacterium | reverse complement strand
TCGGAGATCGCATCTGGTAAAATCAACCTACCTGCCGCCACGAATCAGGATCAACAGGAATGTGATAGCACCATTTTCCGCCCAGATTCAGAGAGATGCTCTCGAGTTGACGAGTATACTCAAATCAATACTGCAGGTTGCATGGTTTCACATCGAGAAGCGAGATTACAACCTTATCGTTCAGTTCAATGAGCTCTGCAAAAAAATCATTGCAACGACATTCCCCCTGCTCGACTACAATGATGCGCGACTCATTGATAAATTGAGAAGCCTTGAGATACTCTACATCACCTGTCTCTATAAATCACGATATCCCGAGATAATCAAATCAAGCGTTATCCACATCCTAGAAAAATATCCCGAGTGGGATATCGGCCACATACGGATCTCCGGCATGATAGAGCGATTGCTGAGCCAGGATATATCCCGTCCAACGCTCTACGGCTTCTTCGTCGGACTGAATATGATAAAGTACCACCGGTTTTTTGAATTCAAGGAGCTCTTCGTCAGCGACATGCCGAGTATCATAAACACCTTCGACTTCGATTGCAGTGACAAGGTTAAAACCGAGATAAACACGCACATCGACAAGATGCTGAAAAATCTCCTTTCACTCCTCAAGGAGCGGGAAGAAACAAACAGGCTCAAGAGATTCCTGCCGCTCATTGATGATGACACCTTCAACTTTAAAGCGCTTCAGGAATTTTACGATAAGGGTGGCGGTGATGAGAACCGCAGCTTCTCGCAGGATAAGGAAAACGCCATTCTCTTTGTGCTGAATTTCTATGAAACCTTCATGCGTTTCTTCGGGAAACTGCTCAACGGTGAGCTTCAACTTGAAACGGGAGAGCGGGCGGAGATCTTCAGTTTCGATCTCTTTCAGATTGAGATCGATAAAATGAAAGCACTGCTCAAAAAGCTGGGGAAATATAAGTATTCTTATCCGAATCTGCCCATGGGCGATTTCATGAAGATGAAAGCATCAACCAAAGTTGGCTCATCACCGGAAGTCGAAATCGTTCAGGCATCTCTCGAGCTGAAAGATATATCACTCTCCATCGCACATAAACTCATCGACATCGAGCGAAAGCACAGTCCGTCACTGAGCCTTGAGGGTGAGAGCGAATCAACACCGCTTGATGCATCGGTTTCGTCGAAGCGGAGCCTTATCATCCCTCACTGGAACAAGCGTATTCAGGAACCCGCGCCATTACGGGGAGAGAGCATATTCAAGACCATACTGGACATCATCACGCTGAGCCTTCTCATGGGGGCTTTTTTTCAGGATGATCAGCTCAAAATCATGCTTATCAAAAGCAATCGGATCAATGCTGAGATACAACGGACACGGAGCATTCTCGAGAGAATATCAAATGTCATTCAGTACAAAAAGATCAGGGAGAAGTATCACCTCGACTTCAGTTGACCATGCTCATCGGCTGGCCAGTCGCTTCCAGAACATTATACCAGAAGCGTGAATTGGGATCTATCTGATTGCGCTTTGAGATAACCAGCTCAATGGGAACATGCGTATAGACGTTGTTCCACTGGCCGATAGTGATATCCGTCCTTCCCATCATCGCAGCGTGAACGGCAAACTGGCCGAGAAGCGTACAGAAGATAGAATCGTTGGGGTTTGCCGGAGCGCTCCGAATCATATAACTCGGGTCTATATATTTCAGATTAATAGGAATAGCGCGCTCTCGAAAATACTCGCTTATCTTCATCTTGAGATAGACACCGATGTCCTCGAGAACAATATTACCCGATGCATCGTGCTTCTGCCGTGATTTGTCTTTCATCATGAGGTCCTGGCCGGCACCTTCCGCAACACAGACAACTGCATGTCCGCGTCGCTCGAGCCGTTTCTCGAGATGCAGTAAGAAACCGTTGTCACCGTCAAGATCAAAGGGGACTTCGGGCACGAGTACGAAGTTGACATCGTTCATTGCCAGGGTCGCACTGGCAGCTATAAAACCGGAATGCCTCCCCATGAGCTTGACAAGACCGATACCATTGGGTGCCCCCTCCGCCTCAACATGAGCCGCCGTGATGGCATCGACAGCTTTCGAAAAGGCAGTTTCAAAACCGAAGGTCCGCTGCAGGTAGCTCATGTCATTATCGATTGTCTTGGGAACACCGACAACCGCGAGATTCAACTGCCGTTCGAGGGCAATTTGCGCAATTTTATGAGCTCCCCGATGTGTTCCGTCACCGCCGATGGTGTAGAATATATTAATGCCTCGCTGCTCGAGCGTATCGACAAGCACCTCCATGTCTTCGGCTCCGCCACGGGATGAGCCCAGTATGGTACCGCCCTCCTTATGTATATCGAGCACGGTCTGCGGCGTCAGCTCGAGGGGTTCATATTTCCCTTCCCGATTCAATCCATTATAGCCATACCGTATACCGAGAACCGGCGGGGCGCCATAGCGATAATGCGATTCCATGACGATAGCGCGAATGACATCGTTCAAGCCGGGACTGAGACCACCGCAGGTTACTATGGCAGATCGAACCTGTGCAGGATCGAAATAAATCATCTCCCGGGGACCGGCGAGCTCAAAGCTCTCGGCGAGATCAGGGGGGCTCTCGTTCTCATCAAGGATAACATGATAGAGTACCCGGGTGCCGTCCGAGACAAACGCCGATTTCCGTGAAAGAAAGCTATCAATAAGAGGAGATCTGATAGTACGGGCACCAAGACTCTTAGCTGAAAAATTCATCGCCCATTACCTCTGTTCCCATAAAATACAACAATCCGAATTGCACCAACAGCCAAAATCCGCTTTCTCATTCGTACAGGTATATACAACCGACAAACACCGCTCTGAGATCACCTCTCAAGGTAACATCATCCATTACTTCACAACACAACGAAATGATCTGAAGTCCCGATTTTTTATCAACACAAAAATGCACTCTGCATTATTCGGCCCAGACAAGGATCTCTTCCAGCGGGGCCCTCTGTCGCTCGAATCTATTGACGGGAGATCGCCTCTCGGGAAAGCCGAGCACCATACCGATTGCTATGATCTCGCCTTCTGGAATGGGCATGTACTTTCTGATAAGTTCGGGATAGCTCACCGCAGCTGCCATTATACAGCTACCGAGACCTTTCTCGTGCGCGAGCAATGCAATTGTCTGACTCATCAATCCCACATCCAGCAGCGCATATTCGTGGATGAGGCTTCGATCAATGCACATCACAATCAGGCAGGGAGCCTCAAAGAGGGAGAACATCTCGGCATAATATCTATTCCGGCCCTCCTTATCATCCCGCTTGATGGATATGGACGAGAGGAGCCGTCTGCCGAGTT
This sequence comes from uncultured Leptospirales bacterium, assembly GCA_964652955.1. Lineage (GTDB taxonomy): Bacteria > Spirochaetota > UBA4802 > UBA4802 > JAKQUI01 > CAZZCF01. Next base: position 24,720 of record CAZZCF010000042.1, on the reverse strand, counting down.
CCGAATATCTCCTCTTGAGCTCCTCGGGCCATTTCGAGGGCATCGTAATTTCCGGTGAAGGGAATGCTCCCTCAACCAGGCGCTGCCGATTTTCCTCTCTGAAACGCGCAAGCTTTTCGCCGGTCAGAACATACAATTTCCACGGCTGCGTGTTTCCCCATGAAGGAGCCCAGCGTGCTCGTTCGAGAATTTTCAGCAGAAGTTTCTTCGGGATGCTTTTTCTTTGAAAGCTCCGTATGCTTCTCCTCTTCCGTATTGCATTCACAACATTCATTCCGGTATTCCTTTCACAATGGAGATAATCCGCAACACATCACTTCATGCTAAGGCAGGTAAATCGCAGCACCCTCTCTTTCCGGTCGGGGAGCACAATAGTTATTCTTAATGAAGAAAAATTTACGCATGGCAAACAGAAGCGGTCTCCGGAGGGGGTAAAACCATCTGGGGAAGAAGGTCAATCGGTTGAACATATCGAATCCATCTATCATATGAGCGGCATCCCAACGCACCGTTGCGCCCTCGCGGGGATAGCTCCATGAATTGTGATTTTTAGCGAGCTTCTCGTTGATAAAATCCGCCTCAAAGTGCAACGGCCCCTCAAAGACGAGCGGTTTCATCCGTGATGCTTCAGCAACTGCCGCTGCTGCCTCCTCTTCAAGCATCGTACGCCCCTTCCTGAGATAGGCAATGCTCTTCTCGCCTGATGTGTAGGTTTCCTTATTCTTATCCACGGTTACCGAGCGAATCCAGGGGAGTGAAACCTTCGCCTGTTCAACGGCGATCTTCTCCCCCGAGACAAAACCGACGGGGATGCCGAACTCGCCGAGATATCCTCCGTAAATATCCAGCTCGCAGACGACCCGTCCATTCATGCGCATCTCGGAGAATATCCCGTAATGGGTGTGGGGGAAAAATGCATCCGCTGTGCCCGAGGCAGCATGAATCGCTACATAGAGAACGATATCGCCGTCAATAATATCCCCGAAAAAGCTCGGCTTGGAATAGTGACCGCCAATGTATCTGACACGACGATCCAGCTTTTTCGTCAGACAGTTGAAACCGGTTGCATGGGTATCCTTGACGGTCACCTTCTCCGCACCAGCTTGAAAAGCTCCCCGGACAACGCTGTTGACATCTTCGGTGAGACATTCCCGACCGTATTGCCACTCGGCTGTCCCCGTTCGACACTGACGCATCCTCCATATGCCGAAGCTCCCCTCGATATCAGCAAAAACAAGAACGTGCATAGGTGAATCCTTTCCCGATCTCCTATTCCTGCGCGGTCGCTCTTCTTCGCCGGCGTGGCTGTCGCTCCTCCGCCATTCGCTGATACTTTGCTCTGAGCCGGGGCCAGAGGGTGTAAACATACAGCGTATTCAAAACGGTAAGTCCCACAATAAAGAAGAGTGCAATTCTCTGATCCAGCTCATCCTGCGGTTTCACCGGCCCGAAGAGTATGAAGCCCGCAACGATGCCATAAACGATAATCACCAGGATCGGTATTACCAATCCGCCGCGGATGCGGAAACTCCGCTCCGTATCCGGCTCCTTGTAGCGGAGGCGAATGACCGAAAGGGCCATGACCATATACATTATGCATTCAGCGCTTGCAATAATGAATATCATTGAGAGTACATAGCGGGTGATGAATCCGTATACCGTTATCAGGACGCAGAAAGCCGTAACCACCAGCATGGCAACCCATGGGGTGGCATAGCGTGGATGGAGCTTCGCAATAAACCGGGGAAGAGACCAGTCCCGTGCCATGGCGTAGACAAATCGCGATGCGGTAAGAAGACCGGCATTGAGGGAGGTAAGGGAGGCGAGCAGCGACATGCCGATCATGAAGTAGAGCCCGAATCCTCCCAGGAGATACTTCCCATAGAGGATATGCGGTATGGGAAGACCGTCAGGATCGAGAACCCCCTTCAGCACATCCCAGCCGAGCACTGACGTCATCGCCGTGGAGAAGAGTGCGTAAATCACACTCAGAATACCCAGGGCAATCATCATCCCCTTCGGAACAATTCTGACATCGGTAACCTCCTCGGAAATGGTGATGACCCACTCGAAGGCAATATACGCGGTGATACCCATCGCAACAGCCTGAATAAATCCGTCGAGCGTTCCCAGAGAAAATGGTTCTGCAATGGCAAAATCGATACGGTAAAATCCGTAGAGAGAGATTGCTATAAGCCCTATAAACATCGTATAGGCAATAATATCCTGGGTGATACCGGCAATGCGAATTCCCCGGTAGTTCAGAAACCAGAGGAGCGCACCGAATGCTATTGCCCATACTACCGGCGGTACTATCGTAATCCCCTGAGCAAGCGCCTGCGAGAGGATGTACACCTCGGCACCGACAATTGAGAGCTGCCCGAGGACGTAGACACCGGCAATGATAATAGCTGACCGTTCGCCGAAGGCCTTCTCAATGAATATCTTGATGCCCGCTGCGGTCGGATACATCGAATTGAGCTCACAGAAGCAGGAACCGGCGAAGAGTGCCATAACTCCAGCCGTCAGTATCGCAATCCATGCCGAATTGCCGGTGAGATAGCTGGCAAGTTCGATAAAGGAGACATAGGTCACCGTCGCCAGGGCCATGCCGGCTCCGGTGGAGATAACCGTTCGCAGTCCAATAGCTCTTCGCAGCTGTACCATAATCAACCACCATCCTCTTTCCGTTTGATTCGCGCTTCCTGTTCCCGTATCTCCTTCAGCGATGCATCAAAGGCCGCGAGAACAAAATCGACCTCTTCTTCGGTGATAACGAGCGTCGGCATAATCCGTATGATTCTCGGATTATTAAAGGTATAAATTGAAATCACCCCGTTCTGCCGCAGTTGATAGGCCATCCGGGGGCCAATGCTGTCTTCGGGGAATTCCATCCCCAGCATCAGCCCTCTTCCCCTGACATCGATAACCAGCTCGGGATACTGCTCCTGGAGGACGTGAAGCCCTTCCATGAATCGCTCACCCATCCGCTCGGCACGAGCCGGGAGATCATTCTTCTCGATGTACTCGATGGCGGCGAGAGCGACAAGACAGGCAAGGGATGTTCCGCCGAAGGAGTTGATGATGATAAAGGGATGTGTCATGAGGAAATCGCTGATCTCTTCCGTAAAGACTGCGCAGGAGATGGGATACATCCCGCCGGAGAGCGATTTTGCCAGAACCATGATATCGGGAGCCACGCCGCTGTGCTCCGCACAGAACATCTTCCCGGTTCGGCCGAAGCCGGTCTGCACTTCATCGAAGATAAGGAGGATTTCGTTCTCATCGCAGAGCTTTCGCAGATCCCGGAGGTATTCATCATCTGCGGAAATAATACCACCTTCCCCCTGAATGGGCTCAAGCAATACCGCAGCTGTCTCTTCGGTAATCCGCTCTTCCACGGCACGGATATCGTTGAAGGGAACGTGAATGTAGCCGGGAATGAGCGGCGCGAAGGGCTCCTTGTAGACGTCCCGCCCCGTCGCCGGAAGCGCAAAGCCGGTAACGCCGTGATACCCGTTTTCCATGCAGATGATATCGGTCTTATCGGTATGGCCGCGTGCGAGCTTCACCGCAACCTCAATCGCCTCACCGCCACCGCAGCAAAACAGGGAAAACTTCAGATCGCCGGGGGTGATCTCGGCGAGCTTCTTTGCCAGGAGCCCCCGCTCCCTGATGATACTTATCCATCCCCCCATGTCGTAGACATCGAGCGCTTTTTTCAGCGCTGCAACGACTTCGGGATTATGCCTGCCCACATTGAAGATTCCGGCTCCGGTAACACAATCGATGTATTTTTCACCCGAGATGTCCCAGACCGTTGCGCCCTCGCGCTTCCCCTCAATGAGATCGAGACTGGCATTCTTGAACATGCGCAGGGCGAAGGGATTGACATATTCGCGGTAATTCTCCTCTGTCTCTTTTCGTATCTTCTCAACATCCTTCTCGTTGAGAATCTCATCGATAATCGACATGCTATACCTCCGGCCAGATCACCGCGGAGATGGCGTCGATCCGCATGACATCCTCCTGGCTCCCCTTCACCTTTATCTCGCCCCTGAGGTACTTCTGCGTCGGATTGATATCACCCCAGAACATATCACACATGGTTTCGCTGTCGGCTTCTACGATAACATCGGGAGTGCCCTCCAATCCCTTTTCATTCTTCGTAATCTCCCCCTGCACAACCGTCATGGTAAAGGAATCACCGGTATCGATCGCATTGAAGTGAAGAACCTTTGACCAGTCACGCTGCATTCTCCTGAGCCGCTTGTTTTCATTGCACTGATTCTGGAAATCGTCAAGTGCCTCCATTATCTCATCAGATGTTGCCATAAAGCGCTCCTTTCACACGGGTATCTTTAAAACAGTATTTTTTGTCTCCCTCGAAAGGGAATGGATTGATTAAAAAATTCCCACTTATTATCTCCGGTACAGTAATGAAAAGTGTTTCAGAAGGTGCTGTTTCTCTCGCGCCTTTTACTCTTTTTCTATTCCCCCCTGCTCGACGATAACCTCCATTGATCTGTCCAGCGCCTCGAGAATAAAATCCACCTGATCGGCTTCTATCACCAGGGGGGGCATGAGTCGCATTACGGAAGGATCGTTCCCGGTATAGATAGCCATCACGCCGTTCTGCGCAAGCTGATAGCTCATCCGGGGGCCAATGCTTTCATTTGTATACTGAAGCCCCATCATGAGACCCTTCCGCCGAACCTCGAGCAGCAGCTCCGGGAACTTCTTGAGGAGTTCATCGAATCCCTTTTGAAAGCGCTCTCCCATCTTCGCGGCATGCTCCGGAATATTGTTCTTTGTCAGGAAGTCGATCACCGCCATCCCGACAAAACAGCCGAGGTCGGAACCGCCAAAGGTTGAGAGATGAATAAAGGGATGCATCATGACAAAGTCGTTCAGCTCTTCACGGTATATGGTGGCGGATATCGGATAGAGGGCGCCGCCCAGTGACTTGGCAACGGTCATAATATCGGGAACGACACCGGAATACTCTGCACAGAACATCTTCCCGGTTCTGCCGAAGCCGGTCTGTATCTCGTCGAATATCAGCAGTATCTCATTCTCGTCGCAGAGTTTCCGTAAGCCCTGCAAATACTCATCGGTAGCGGGGTGTATTCCCCCCTCACCCTGAACCGGCTCCAGAATAATGGCGGCGGTTTCTTCGGTAACCGCTTCCTCAGCCGCTTTCAGATCGTTGAAGGGCACATTGACAAAACCGGGAGTCATCGGGAAGAAGGGTTTCTTGTATTCGTCCCGACCGATTGCAGCCAGCGAGAAGCCGGTATGACCGTGATAGGCCTTAACCGTTGAGATGATATCAGTTTTCATGGTGAATCCCCGGGCGAGCTTTATGGCAAAGTCGTTTGCCTCGCCGCCACCGGTGCCGTACATGACATACTGCAGATCGCCGGGCGTTATCTCGGCAAGTTTCTTCGCCAGATCCGCTTTCGGCTTGCTGCAGAGAAGAAATACACCGAGATCATATTCATCGAGCGCCTTTTTGAGTGCCTCGACAATTTCAGGATTCCTCCGGCCGACATTGAATGATCCCGCCGAGCTGATACAGTCGATATACTGCTCCCCCGTTATGTCCCAGACAAGCGCGCCTTCACGTTTCGCCTCGATGATTCCGAGCCCCGCATTTTTCAAAACGCGAGCCTTCTGCGGGTTGACATATCTGGCAAAATCATCCAGCGCCTGTTTCTTTATCGCTTCTCGCTCACTTCTGCTCAAGTTATCAAACATGGGTGCCTCCCGGTTTGTATTTCTATGGACGATAGGAATATACTGAATGGATCCAGTTACTCGCTGTTTTGACCAACGAGAAGAATGTATACAATCGAAAAGAGATGTCAACAAAAATCCATCATAATCACTATACGTGATAACACTCCGGAATGTACCCTATGCATTTTCAGTATAAAACAGCACCGGGAAATACTATTTGACTTTTTTATAAAATTGATCCTTTCATAAATATATACTTCAATTTAAAGGTGAGTAACTGAACATGAGAATATGAGAGTATCCATGAGCATGCAGCCATCTCGACAATTTCGGAAGAGTTATCTTGATGAAATGACAACCCTCCGATATAGTAAAAAAGGAATGAGAACATATAGACGATACATAATGGAAGTGTTTCTGCTGCTTTCCCTTCTCATGTACATTCCACTATACGCCGCTGAACCGATTGCCGTCGACGACTCCTTTCGCAGAGCCGATATCGGCACGTATACCGAATATCTCGAGGATAAGGGCGGAAAGCTTACCATCCAGGAAGCGATGAAGCATGCCGGCTGGGAACAATCAAACGGGACATCGCTCAATTTCGGCTATACCGATTCTGCATACTGGTTCCGCATAACCGTGAACAATACAACCCGGGACATGAAAAACATGTTTCTCGAGGTAGGTTATTCGCAGCTTCATCTTGTCTATCTGTACATCCCAGATCGGGCCGGCAGTTACCGGAGCATAAAAACGGGAGTTGACCTCCCCTTCCATTCCAGGGATGTCGAGGATCGAAATTTTGTCTTTACCATTGAAGTTATCCCCGGTGAGAATACCTATTACCTCCGCATTCAGACCCTGAGCTCCCTCAATTTTCCCCTCGTTCTTTGGTCAACGAAAGCATATATCAGCAGGATCAACGGCGAGCTCTCCTTTCTGTGGCTCTACATCGGCATTATCATCGCACTGATAATCTATAATTTCTTAATATTTTTATCTGACAGGGATATCTCCTTCATTTTCTGCGCGCTCTTTATCCTCTCCCTGTTGCTGGTGCAGCTCCATCTGAACGGCTTGGACTTTCAATATCTCTGGCCGGAATCGATCTTTTGGAACACGCACTTCATCTTCGTCAGCATCTGTTTCGGAATTGCTTTCATGACACTGTATGTTATATCCTTCCTCGATACCCGAAAGAAATTTCCCCGTTACCACAACATCCTGGTGTATACCATATTCCCTTCCGCTACGCTTCAACTTATCTTATCTCTGCTGTTAAGCTCGTTTCTCCTCTTCAGAAACGTCTTCTTCTTCTGGGTAGCATATTCACTCATCATGTCACTGATTCTCGTCATCTACGGTACGCTGAAAGGATCGCGACACGCCCGCTTTCTGTTCATCGGCTTCTCGGCGTATATCACCGGCTACCTGATCCTTCTGGCGAAATCATTCGGATTAATGCCCGTGAACATCCTCACCATGAACAGCCACCTTTCCGGAACCCTTGTGATGGCACTCATCTTTTCAATGGCTATCAGCGATAAGATTTCCATCATGGACAAAATGCTGAAGGCTAGCGAGGAGAAATATCGCGATCTGGTGGAAAAGATAAATGATATGATCTACGCCCTGGACGACAAGGGCATCATCACCTATGTGAGCCCTGCCGTCGAAATGTACGGATACGCACAGCCTGAGATCATCGGCAGGAGCTTTACGGAGATCATACACAAAGATGATATCCCGATTAGCGTTGAGGGATTCCAGAGAGTTGTGAGCAGAGGGGAGCCGCAGCCGACCGAGTTCAGAGCCATCACCAGGGACGGCGAGGTACGATGGGCACGGGCCCTCGGAACGGCAATTTATGACGGCGACCGTATTGTCGGCATTCGAGGTGTCCTGACGGACATTACCGGAATGAAAAAAGCCGAGGACGCGCTCCGGGAGCGGCTGAAATTTGAATCACTCATCGCCGACCTCGCCTCACGCTTTGTGACCATGACCGGCAAGGAACTTGGAAACGAGATCGATAACGCCATGCAGAGCATCGTTACCACATTGCAGGTTGACCGGAGCACCCTTTTTGAGTACAATGAGAGCAAGAAACAGCTTCAAGTTCTCAACTCATGGGCTTCACCCGGATGTGAGTCTGCTCCGGTCAGTGATATCTACAACGGCACGTTTCTCTCCTGGGCTGCCGAGAGGCTCCTTCGCGGAGAGATCATTAAATTTTCACATCTCGATGAGCTCCCCGATGAGGCATTCCGAGAGAGAGAAGTTTTTATTCGTGACGGAACAAAATCGAATGTCACCATACCTCTGATTGTCGGCAATTCTCTTGTGGGCGTAATCTCATTCGGATCGCTCAGGAGTGAAAAGCTCTGGCCGGAGGATCTTATTCAGCGTCTTCAGCTCGTCAGTACAATCTTCGCCAATGTGATGGATCGTCAGAGAGCGGAAAAAGCACTTCGCGAGAGCGAAGCAAAATATCGAGAGCTCGTAGAAAACATCAGTGATATCATCTACAGTCTTGATGCAGACGCTACCCTCACTTACGTCAGCCCTGTTGCTGAGAAACAGTATGGATATAAGCAATCGGAAATAGTGGGAAAAAATTTCATCGAATTCGTCCACGAGGATGACCGCCAAAAACTATTAGAGGGTGTGAGAAGGAGCCTTGCCGGCATATTTGAAATAGAAAATGCTGAATTCAGGATCTTCACGAAATCAGGTGAATTGAGATGGGTTCGTGCATCTGAGAATGCAATTTATGAAAAAGACAGAATTATCGGGACCCGTGGTGTCATGTCCGATATCACCGAGCGTAAAAGAGCGGAGGAGGCCTTACGCGAGAGCGAAGAGCGCTATCGCATGCTCATCGAAACACTGAATGAAGGTATTCTCATAGTGGATGAAAGCAGAGTGATACGATATGTCAATCAGAAGCTGAGTGACATGCTCGGCTATACCGCGGATGAGATAATCGGTACTCCCATCACTTCCTTAGTTGACGGAATCAACCTGCCCATATTGGAAGAGCAGCTCTCGGGACGACGAATGGGGAAACACAATGTCTATGAGATCGAGTGGAAGCGAAAAGATGGAAAGGCAATATCCACCATCGTATCTCCGCAGCTCCTATTCGAAGGCGACCTATTCAGGGGGAGCTTTGCAGCAATAACCGATATCACCGAGAGAAAAAAATCAGAAGAGGCTCTCCGCGAGAGCGAGGAAAAATATCGCAACCTGGTGGAGCGGGCCAATGACGGCATAGCAATTGTGCAGAATGGAAAGTTAAAATTCATCAATAACCGTATTGCAGACATCATCGGGTATACTGTCGAGGAGATCACCAACAGGGAATTCGCACTTTTTCTTCACCCTGATGACATAAACAGGGTTGTTCAGATCTATGAACGGCGATTGGCAGGAGAAGAGGTATTCCCGATATATGAAGTCGGTGCCATCCATAAGAACGGAAGCAGAATTGAAATTGAAATCAACGCCGGCATCATTCACTATCAGGGGAAACAGGCTACCCTTGCTATTGTCCGGGATATCACTGCACGGAAAAAAACCGAAGAACAGATACGGTCTTCACTCAGGGAGAAGGAGGCGCTCCTGAAGGAGATACATCATCGGGTAAAAAACAACATGCAGATCATCTCGAGCCTCCTCCGGCTCCAGATAATGCACATACACGATAAGCGTGATATCGAGCTTTTCCAGGACAGTATGAACCGCGTGCGCTCCATGGCACTCGTTCATGAGAAGCTCTATCAGTCACAGGATCTCGGAAGAATTGATCTGGGTAACTACATACAAAGCCTTACCAGTGAACTCTTCAGAACCTATCAGGTCAACCCGGAAAAGTTACGTTTTTCACTCGAATCAAAAGATATACTGCTCGGAATCGATACAGCAATACCCTGCGCTCTCATTATCAACGAACTCGTATCGAATGCCCTCAAACACGCGTTCCCTGACGATGGAGAAGGCGAGATACGCGTCGCGTTGCGCAAAGACACAACGGACACCTACGGAATAGATGTATCGGATAACGGTGTGGGAATTCCCGAAACCCTTGATTTTCAGCATACCGAATCAATGGGATTGCAGCTCATCAACATACTTACCGAGCAGATCGGGGGAACAGTTGAGCTGAACAGAAATGGTGGAACGAGATTCATCATAACGTTTACCGCAAAGAGCGAATAGCCCTCGCCATATCCATCCACGCAAGAGCATCACCTTCTCCTTCAGACACCATAATGAATTAATAAAAAATCCGGTGGCACCGGCCTGCAGTATCGCGCCGGCAGAAAAAACATTTTTCATATTCAAAATAGATGACGATACTGTAAATGTCACGGGCATACCCATCTTCATTCCGGGCAGATTCATCATCTGGAACATTCGAGGCAACGACAACAAGCGCACGGCAAAAACTGGTGAAAGGCTCATACAATTATTCGATGAACGTCAATAGAGAAACATACAGTGAACTTATCAAGACCCTGCCCGATATTGTATATCGAATAGATTCTAACGGAAATTTCATCTACGTTAATGACTCAATTCAAAAGCTCGGATATGATTCAGAGAATCTCATCGGCAAGCACTTCAGCACCATTTTACATCCCGAAGATGCAGAGAACGTCCAACGCGCCAAGGTCCTCCCGCGGTACCGGGGGAAACAGACAACTGAATCGGAGACACCCCGCCTGTTCGATGAGAAGAGAACCGGCGAGAGGATTACCAGAAATCTCAAAGTGCGATTAAAAAATGCTCGTGGAAGCAGCAAGCACTACGACGAAGGAGAAGTAATCGCAATCGGCCTCTATAAATATGATAACGATACACAGAAAAATTTTCTCGGCACTATCGGTCTTATAAGGGATCTCAGCGAAATCAATCGGGCGAGACGTGCTCTCTTGCTCACTGAACGACACTACCGGCTCCTCATTGAAAACGTATCCGAGGTTATTTCAATTGTCGCCCACGATGGGACCATTCTCTTCGTCAGCGAATCGATAACCCGCATCCTCGGCTTTGACCCAATCAACGTTATCGGTGAGAATATTACGAGCTTCATTCATCCGTCAGATAAAAATATTCTGCTCAGTATAATCGATGAGCCTCAAAAATACCATGCGACACCACAGAGCGTCGAATTCCGCTTTGAAAGTGGTGAGGGCCCATGGAGATATCTGGAATCTTCAATTAAGCGCATTGAAGATGAACGCAATGCTACCATATGCTTTATCCTCAATTCACGGGATATCACAGAGAGGCGAAAGGTGGAAGCACTGAGGGAAAGCGCCGAGAAATATCACAACATTATCGAGAACACCTACGACATCATCTATACCATTGACATGGAGAGAAAATTTATCCAGGTGAATGAAGCCTTTCAGCGTGAAACGGGTTATCGCTCAGATCAGGTTATTGGCAAGAGCTTCGAAACGCTCATTCACCCCGACGATACGCCTGCCACGCTGGCTGCCTTCGAAAGGAATCAGCGTGGTGAGCCCTTCGAGTTCGAGACACGAGCGCGAAAGAAAGACGGCAATTACGGATGGTACCATCTCATCAATTATCCGATCATCGGTGCGAACGGTGAAGTGATATGCATTCACGGTATTGCACGGAATATCACCCCGCGGAAGCGGGCCGAGGAAGCGCTGAAAGAGAGCGAGGAGAAATTTGCCAATGCCTTTCATTCCAGCCCCATTGCCATGGCAATCAACACGCTCCGGGAAGGGAAATTCATCGATATCAATGAAAGCACTCTCATGAGAACCGGCTACCTCAGAGATGAGATTATCGGTACTACCATTGCCGAACTCTCTCTCTTCGCAGAAAAAAAATCATACTCCAGATTCCTGAAGGTACTGAAACGAGATCGCAAGGTAAACGATTTCGAGTGTGCTTTTCGGCTCAAATCCGGCGAACTGCGCAGTGGAATCATCTCCGCGGAGATCGTAAAAATAAAAGGGGAGAATTGCATCATCTCTTCCACGCTCGATATCACCAAATGGAAGACCGCGGAAAAGGCGCTCCTGGAGAGCGAAGAACGATATAAACAACTCGTTGAAAACGCAACGGACATCATCTACTGGACCAATGATAAAGGACAGCTCACCTTTGTCAATCCCATGGGAACACGCATTCTGGGATTTACGCTGAACGAATTCACCGGAAAACACTATCTCGATTTCATCCATCCGGATTATCGAAAGGATGTCGAGCGTCACTATAATACTCAATTTGCGAAAAAAGTACCAAATACCTATTATGAATTTCTGACTTATACCAAGGACGGACGAGAGTTGTGGCTTGGTCAGAATGTACAGCTTATAATCGAAGAGAACAGGGTCGCCGGTTTTCAGGCAGTCGGCAGAGATATCACTGAGCGGAAACATGCTGACGAAAAGATACGTACCACGATGATCAAGCTCCGCAAAGCGATGAACGGAATCATTCAAGCAATTGAATTAACCGTTGAGGCACGTGATCTCTATACTGCCGGTCATCAGAGGAGAGTTTCGGATCTCGCCAGAGCTATTGCCGATGAAATGAATCTCCCGAAGAATACCATCGAAGGCATCCGAATAGCCGGCCTGCTGCACGATATCGGGAAGGTGCACGTCCCAGCTGAAATACTGAGCAAACCGGGACAAATTTCAGATGTTGAATTCAGCATTATACAATCCCACCCCAGAGTTGGCTATGAAATTCTCAAAAACATAGAATTCCCCTGGCCGGTGGACGAGATCGTTCATCAACATCATGAACGAATCGACGGGTCCGGGTATCCGCACGGGCTCTCCGGCGATGAGATACTTATTGAAGCGAAAATACTTGCGGTTGCAGATGTTGTGGAAGCGATGTCATCTCATCGACCGTATCGGGCTTCACCCGGTATTGACAGCGCCCTTGAGGAGATCGAAAAGAATCGGAACATCCTGTACGATCCTGAAGCTGTTGATGCATGCCTTCGATTATTCAGAGAAAAAAATTTCAAATTCGATAAACGTGCCAATAACAATAAAATCGAGTTGAACGGTCAGGATGATCTGCCGGACGAGGAGGTGTAATTATACCCATTACATCTCGGGCGACCCGTGGGTCGCCCTTTTTCGTATCCGGTGCATGCAGCTGATACACTTTGCAATACCCGCACCGGTAAAAACCTTGACAAAGGCAAAAAATAATATAAACAGAGAACACCGATGAATCCCTGTTCCAGTTTATCGGTATAGAGGTGAAATGCAATCACGGATAGAACCCATGCATACCATAGATTTTGCCAGAGCACGCGTTATGGTTATTGGAGATGTGATACTCGATCAGTATTATTTCGGCAAAGTAAACCGCATCTCGCCGGAGGCACCTGTTCCCGTCGTCAAGGTAAACAAAATCCGATACAATCTCGGCGGTGCCGGGAATGTCGTGAACAACATAATGCATCTCGGGGCGGAATCGCATCTCATGGGAATCGTGGGCAGCGATCGGAACAAGGAGCTCCTTGAAGAGCTCCTCGATGAAGAAAATGTTAGCTATACGCTCATCGAAACCGCTTCACCGACTATAACCAAGGTACGGGTTGTCGGCGAACTTCAACAGCTGCTCCGGCTCGATTTCGAGGATATCAAGGAGATAGATGAGTACATCTTCCGATCATTCAAAGAGCAGTTAGCTCAGTCCATTGAGCGGCTGCACGTGATAGTGCTCTCTGACTACGGAAAAGGCGTCTGCACCTATGAACTCTGTCAGAATGTTATACAGCTCTCACAGGGGAAAAATACCATGACCATCGTTGATCCTTCGGGAGGCGATTGGGAGAAGTATAAAAATGCAACCATCATCACTCCCAATGTCAAGGAGCTCGGCATAGTAACGGGAAAAGAGATACCCAACGAGGATGATCCCATCGAGCACTATGGCATGGAGATCGTGAAGCGATATAATTTAGAGTATCTCCTGGTGACGCGATCTGAAAAAGGGATGAGCCTTTTTTCTCGTGAGGGGGTCACGCACATCCCCACCGTGGCGAAGGAGGTTCGGGATGTTACCGGTGCAGGAGATACGGTTGTGGCAACTATCGCTGTCTCACTCGCCAGCGGTATTGACATGCTCAATGCGACGAGAATAGCAAACCTCGCAGCGGGAATTGTGGTCAGCAAATTCGGTGCCGCTCCGATTGAATACAACGAATTGCACTACGTTATCAATACTGTCGAAAACGTAAAAATTGTAACTCTTGATCTCGCGATAAGGATTGTGAGCGATTTACGAACCCAGAATAAAAAAATTGTATTTACCAATGGGTGCTTTGATATACTCCATCGGGGGCATGTCTCCTACCTGAAGGAAACAAAGAAGCTCGGTGATATACTGATCGTCGGCCTGAACAGTGATAGCTCGGTGAAAAAGATAAAAGGGAAACAGCGGCCACACAACACCCAGGATGATCGCGCCGAGCTGCTCGCAAGCCTCGAATTTGTCGATTATGTCATCATCTTCGATGAGGAGACGCCCTATAACCTTATCAAAGCTCTAAAACCGGATGTTCTCGTCAAGGGAGGCGATTATACCAAAGAGACAGTTGTCGGGAGGGAGTTCGCCGGCGAGGTCGTTATCATTCCTTTCGTTGAGGGGTACTCAACGACAAAATACATTCATATACTCTCCGAAGAGGAGAATCACTGAGCTGATATATCCTGATAGATTTTTATCTTCCTCACGACAACCGGATACCACGCGGTATACTAAATCACCCCGCATCACGCTAACAGTGCTGTCGCGCTGGGCGATGCAAGCATCGGCGGGGTATTTTGTTACAAGGGAACTTCAAATGTAAATGAATAGGAGCTCCCTTATAATAAAGTTATTTACAGGATTATGGTTTCTTTTTAACCTGTTATATTTTGTATTCTCCTATGAGAGCGAGAACCAGAAATTCAATGGAGCCGGTGTACTACAGCTTTTCTTCACTTCCCGCCATCATCTGCACTCAATACCGTGCGATATGGCGGCAGGCAATTTCGAACAGCGGCAAATAACGTGAAAAGACCAAATTCCATAATCGCTTATCTGCGCAAGTTCAAACGCTATTTCATCTTCATATTCGGTGGAGGTGTTGGCGCACTGGTGAACTGGGGTATCTCCTTCCTGCTCACCTCGATCATGGGAGTACATTACGTCATATCATATTCCATGGCCCAAATAGCGAATATTGTCGTTAATTTCGTCTGGCATCGATTCATTACCTTTGGCGTAAAGAGCGAGTCAGCGTCACGGTTCATTAAATTCTTCACCATGAGCATTCTGACAGCGCTGCTGAGCATTGCGCTGGTATACCTGGTAAAGGAATTTGTCCTCGACTATCTCTACACGATCACCCTCTTCAGGTGGGATCTGAATTACCTTGTAGCAATTATCTTCATCACTTTCGTTATATCCATCGTAAACTATATCATTTCGACCTGGTGGGTGTTCAAAGAGCCAGTACAATGAAAACATCTCTTGAATCAATTTCCGGGCGGTTCTGGAATTTCTTAACAACGGCCGAGCCCCGGAAGATATTTCTCTTTGTCTTCGGAACTGCCTTTCTCCTGAGAATGCCGACCCTGCTCATCGACTATATACACATCGACGTCATCACCTCCTACATAATCGCCCAGAGAGACATTGCCGGACTGTACTTCACGCCGAACAAGGAAATTCTCTACCATCTGCTGGTCAAGTGGAGCATCCTGCTTTTCGGCGACTCTCCCATCTCTTTCCACCTTACCGGGATACTCTTCGTTCTCCTCACCATGATCTTCATATATCTCCTCGGCAACAGGATCTACGGCCAGCGAGCCGGCATATGTGCCGCACTCTTCTACGGCTGTATACTCTCAAGCTTTCAGACCGAATATCTCGCCACCAACGCCGAGGTCATTTATAATCTCTTCTTTGTTTCAGCATTCTATTTTTTCTATGTAATCAACTTTGAGCAGAGGGTATACTTCATCATTCCACTCGTCATTTCACTGGCAATGGGTGCCCTCATAAAATTCCAGGGGATTTTTGCAATCTTCGCCCTCCTCTTCTACCTCTTTGCGGTAAAGCCCGCTTTTATCATCAGGGGGAAAAAGCTCATCACCTACTATATCATCCTCGCGCTCCTTTCTTCGGCAGCTCTTATCTTCATATATGTCGATTGGAATCACACGCAAATACTGCTCAGCGGATCGCTCAGGAAGATGTTCAAGCCGATGGTCGATTATGTTGCCAATCGCGGATTCAGCCCCTTTCACATCATCGGGAAGCTGATCTGGCGTGCATATCAGTTCACCCTCTTCCACAGCATTGTCTGGATTCCGGGTATTATCGCGATTGCGGCCTTTTTCAGGGGTAATCGAGAGGGAGATGAGCGCAATGAAAAGGAAGCGTATCTGATCGGCATTGTTCTCTTTCTCTTCCTGACCATCTTCTTCGGCGGTGCGCGTCTCTCGCCTCACTACTTCATTCCCGTTCTCCCTCCGCTGGCCATTCTCGCAGCACAGGAAGTCCTGCGAAGGCTCAATCGGATAGAATTCAAGAAACACGCCTTTATGATGCTCGCGGTTCCCGTGCTCTTCTTCTTCATCTGGAACATGAAAGATGCCTATATCGGAAATTGCAAACCTTCATGGAAGCATCAGGAGAGCAGATGCACCTTCCTCTTCCGCATTCTCGTCATCGGTTCTCATGGCGAGTACCTGCTTCCCCATAAAAGCCTCCTGCCGGTGCTCAAATATCTTCGAGAGCGGACATCTCCCGAAGAGACCATCTTCGCCTGGCCGATGGGTTCCGAAGTGGTCTACTACTCAAAGAGGAGATCGGCTACCCATAAATTCTGGTTCAACGAGAAAGCGCTCCACGCCATTGTGCAGAACGAAAAGGGAAACAGGGCGGAATTCGTCAGGGTGGAGGACTCCTTTATCAGGAGCATCAGGGAATGCAATCCCGATTACTTCATAGATGTCGGTTCAACCGCTATGATTCGAAAGGTGCTCGTCTACCGGAAAAAGGACGATCCTCCCTTTTACTTCGATATAAACACCGCACCGATGATCCGCTTCGGAAGCTTCGGCGGGCTCGATAACTTCCCAAAACTTATCCGCTTTCTGAACGAACAGTTCCAGTATGTCGGCTCCTTCGGCACGGCGCGCGTCTGGAAGCGGAGAGAAGCGGAGCAGAAGAGATGAATCGGTATACAAAATACCTCATTATCATTTCGGTGGGTATCGCGCTCCTGCGTCTGCCGGGACTGTATCAGCCGGTGCTCGATATCGATGAGTGCGCCTTTACGGAGTTTGCCAACAAGATACTCGATGGCTCAATCCCGTATGTTGACATCGTCGACAACAAACCGCCCCTCACCTATTACTTCTTCGCGCTCGTCTTTATATTTTTTGGCAAGAACAATCTCATCGCCGTGCATGCGGTCACCACCCTGATTGTAATCGGAACCGCACTTCTCGTCTTCAGAACGGGCACGTACCTGCGGGATGAGAGAAGCGGCATTGTTGCGGCCGTCATCTTCACGGCCCTGGCGCACACCTATGAACCGAAGTACATATCAACGAGCGGCGAGATACTGATCAACCTCCCCCTTGTCATCTCGGCCTGTCTCTATCTGAGATGCGAGATGAAGAGAACTCACATTCCGCTGCTGATAGTCAGCGGCATCTCTCTCGGTATCGCCACTCTGATAAACTATAAAGCCGGAATTCTTGCAGGAGCATTTATCCTGCAGAGCGCTGCGGTGATTCTCTTCAGGAAACCGAGAGCAATTATGAAGGAGTTCTTCAGGCTCAGCATTATCGGCAGCGCAACCCTCGCTCCCATCATCATTATTATCCTTCTCTTTGACCGGCAGGGGAATCTCGATGCCTTTCTCAACTGGGGATTTTTCTATAATTTCAGGTATATTCAAACAGGATCGCAGACCATGCCGCTGCTGAAGCCCTTCGCTCGAACCGGATACTTCATCTTCTGCTCACTCCCGGCATGGATACTGGCAATTGTGCACCTCAAGAGAAAAGGAATCGACTATGCCCGGAAGATTTCGCGGGAAGATACAGCGTCTCTGCACCTTCTCTTTCTCATCATCTGGCTCATCTTATCATTTTACACCGCCACCCTGGGCGGGCGAACATACGGCCACTACTTCATACAGATTATTGTGCCCCTCGCGCTCTTGAGCGGCTATGCCTATTCCGATATCACATTCACGGAAAGATGGCGCAACACCTTCTGGGGCTTTTTCGTGATACTCACGATCATCTTCTTTGCAACACGAATTGACATTACACGAACCTATCAGCTCATCAACTATCCGAACTGGCAAGCTGATGAGAACTATCGGCTGGTCGGGAAGTACCTGAAGGATCATACGCCTGAGGAGAGCATGATATATGCCTGGGGTTATGCGACACCGATCTACTATTATTCGGATCGAAGATGCGGCGCCCGATTTCTCATCAGCGACTATATATCGGGGAGGGTTTTCGGAACACCCAATGATTCACGAATCATTAAGTCAGAGCTGAACAGAGCGGCCTGGAAAGATTTTATGAGCGATTTGCATTCACACCAGCCGGTATATTTCATCGACACCTCACCGGCCAATCATTACGGATATGGTCGATTCCCAATCAGGAACTATCCCGAGCTCAACCGCCTGATTACCGAAACTTATCGGCTGGAAACGACCATAAACAAAATCGATGTTTATCGGAGAATCGAATGACGCCGATGCGGACGATTGCCGTGCAGTGAGTCAATCCCTGAATGATAATCGTCAGAAGAATCGTCAATGGTCGGCGAAGGATTATGCACGACGCAATATAATCAGAGGCGGTAATGTAATTTTTGATTGACAAGGATGATAAACTGCAGAAAGAGAATACTATTCTAAAGTCGGAATACAGTACGGCACTGCTCTTCAGAAAGATCGGCACCCCTTACAGATTATTGAGTTGAAACCTATGCTCCGCGATAAACTGCAAAAACCTGCTGTTCATGAGATAAAATTCACCATCAGCAACAGCAAAGCCCATCAGGTCATCCGCTGGCTCACGCATCAGTGCATGCCCGATCCCGAGTTCCCTGAAGGAGCGATCTCGAGCATCTATTATGATACTCGAAACTGGAGATTCATGGCCGAGAAGGACAACAGCGATTATCTGAAGATGAAAATACGCCTTCGCTGGTATTCGGATCTCACGCTCAGCAAACACGACGATGTTTCATTTATTGAGGCAAAGTTTAAGATCGGTAATCGCCGCGAAAAGTTTCGAATGGAATCACCATTCTCCGGGAAATGGCTCGCAGGGGTCCCGCTGCACAGTACAAAACTCCTGGAAATTTCACGGCTGCTGCGATCACAGGGTATCATCACCGAAGAGGTCTTCCCCGTTTTTCAGATAAGCTATAAGAGATTCCGCTTTATTGAGCCGCTCACCAGAGCGCGGGTGTGCTTCGATTATGATATTACCGCTCCGCGGGTGAACTGGTCAATGCTCCCGAAATCGAATCCCTTTTCTCTTCAGACAGCGGTTTTCGAGATAAAGAGCGCTCTCGACGAGCTCCCCGCACCCCTCTATCCGTTAACCGATATGGGTTTTCGAAAATCATCCTTTTCAAAGTATCAGGTCTGCTATCGAAAAATTGTCGGTTTTAATTTTTGAAAAAACGAGAGGATCCCCATGGAAATGACATTTGACAAAATAGTCTCGATGCTCCTTAAGGGGTTTGGCAGTCAGCGAATGGAAGATATCGGGTTTCTCCCCTTCTTTCTACTGATGATCATCTCCCTTCTCAGCTCGATGCTCATCTCATATCTCTACATAAAATTTTATCGGAACAGGGCAACGGGAAGCCAGATCCACCGCTCATTCCCCCTCCTCGGTATTGCTATTACCGCCATCTTTATAAGCATCCAATTCTCCCTTCCCCTGTCCCTCGGCCTGCTCGGTGCGCTCTCTATCGTAAGATTCAGAACGCCGATCAAGGAACCGGAGGAGATAGGATTTATCATGGTTGTTGTCGCCTCATCGATATGCTGCGCGACTTTCAACATACTTTTTCTCGGCATCCTGCTCCTCATTTCCTATGTCGGCCTGTTGATTATCACGCGCGGCCCTCACTTCCTGAAAGCACGTCTTGACGACGGCATGCTCCTCGTAACAGTACCTTCTGGAGAGTACCGGGTAAAATCGGCCAATATTCTGAACTACCTCGATGAAAAAATTCCCCGGGGAAAAATTGAGAGCATTCTGGAGAGCGAGGATGAATCGGTTATCTCCTACAGCTTCAATCAGATCAACAAGAATATGCTCCTTCAGATGCAGTCCGAGCTCAATGAGCTTGCTGCGGGCCTTAAATCGAATGTGTTCTTCAACAGAATCGGTGATGTTTAAGTATTGGTAAAAGTTTTATGCGTACCCGGTTAATCATCATCGCGCTTGCCTTCTTCATTGCGCTGGGGATCATCCTCGAGGACGAGCCCTTCTTCATGCCTCTGAAGAAATCACTGCAGAACAGGACCATCCCCTCGCCCCTCCTGAACTTCGGGAAACGTGGCCAGATAATGGAGCGCCTGGGGCTTCGATATGTTGTTCCCAAGGATTACGAAACCCAGTTCGACGAGGATAGTGCCGAGTTCAGCAATCGGAACATTATCAGTCTGGATACCTCGCGATTGCAATATCGGAAAGAGTGGTCAACTACAAAAGAGACTGTTCCTGAGAAGATGCCGAGCAGCCTGGTGATGAATGAGACAACCATATCGAATATTCCAACCCTCTCGGTGGTTGTCGACCGATACGATCTCTACGATGAATTTACCGGGATATTCACGAATTGTTACAAGCGGGGGAGAAACTGGGAGCGCCCCTGCTATATCTCCTACTATGAAAAGGGGAAGCTCCTCTTCGCCACCGGCGCCGGTGTGCGCACCCACGGAGGGAAGATACGCAGCCACAAGCTCAAGAGCATACGGCTTTACTTCAGAGATATTTACGGCCATAATCAGTTCAAACCGGGTATTCTCTTCGATAAGAGCAGCGAACCGCTGGAGCATCTCATCGTACGGAAGGTTAGTAACTTCCCCTTCGTCAATTCCCTGGCCTTCGATATCTCCAGAAAGATGGGCTGTTACGCTCCGTATACCAAGCCGGTAAAGCTCTATCTGAACGGAGAGATACACGGCCATGGCAACTTTATCCTCATTGAGCATCTCAGCTGGGAATATGTCCTTTCCCATTTCGGCCACAGGAACTTTGTCTTCTACCGAACGAAGGGGAGAAAGGACATTCCCGCCGAATACCGTGAGCTGGTACGATGGACCAAGGAAACAGCGCCCGTTACCATGAGAGGGGCACAGAAATGGATCGATCTCGACAATTTCTCCCGCTGGTGGATATCCCATCTCTTCTGTGCGAACAGCGATCCCTATCAGGGAGTTGCCCTCCTTGACCGGAGCAGTTCAGAGCCCAGATGGTTCTGGATCAACTGGGATATGGATCACAGTATACGAAACATATACGAGCGGGACATCGAACATCTCTGGGAACAGCGCAAGACAATCGACGATCTCATGCATCAGAAGGTAAAGGTAACAAAGCGAGATCCCCGCGCACTTCTGTTTCGCCGGCTCATCAACGAGGATCCGGCATACCGAAAATACTTTATGAAGCTCATGATGAATGTTCTGAATCACATGCTTACGCCCGAATTCTTTAACTCCCGCGTTAATCACTATCAAGAGATTGCCGAATCCTTCGGGATCGAGACAGGCTATATCCGCGAGATACGGCTCTTCCTCAAACACCGACCCGCGTATCTCATGCTCCTCATGAATCGATACTGCGATTTCCCCGAGAGCTACCGCTGCACGGTCAGGGCACCGGCTCGTCTCTCTCTTGAAATTGACGGATTCACTCATTCAGGCAACTATACGGGCCGGTATTTCGAAGCGACGTCCGTTATCGTAAAAATCAAAACCCGAAAGAATGTGAGATACTGGCTGGTCAATGGAAGGAAAACAGCAGAAGGAAGAAATACGCTCACCTGTCGGGTGCGCTCTGAGACAGTCATACAACCGATATTCTAGCGGGGGAATATACGGCATCCCCCCGCTTTCGAGCGATTTTTGCAGATGATTACTCAGTTCGGAATGTCATCACGAGGAGCAAAGCGACGGAGGAATCTCCATTTATTTTCGGCTGGATCTCGCCATGCAATGTTCATATTGAAGTAATCAAAAACGAGAACACCGGGATATCCCGTACTGTTACTTCCCCTTGAATTCCGGCCGCCTTTTCTCGACAAATGCATTCAATGCCTCAAACATATCCTCCGAGGGCACCTGTGCCGAATTCTTCTGCGCCACATACTGCAGGCCCGCATGGACTCCATTGTCCCTGCTGAACAGAATAACATCCTTTGTTCCATGAACCGTGAGCGGGGGGAGATTTGCTATCTCGGTCGCCAGCTTCCCCGCCTCCTTGTAGAGCTCCTCCTGATTCTCACATCGTCGTGTTATAAATCCCATCTGCAGGGCTTCATCAGCGGTAAAGTCCCGCCCGGTAAGGGAAAGC
Source organism: uncultured Leptospirales bacterium (assembly GCA_964652955.1). Taxonomy (GTDB): domain Bacteria; phylum Spirochaetota; class UBA4802; order UBA4802; family JAKQUI01; genus CAZZCF01. Next base: position 2,329 of record CAZZCF010000042.1, on the reverse strand, counting down.
TCATTTGCCCAGCCATGCCCGATAATGTGAGGAAGACGCTGCAGGGTACCGACATCGCAGATAATACCGATTCTGGTCTCTCGAACGCTGAAGATCGCATCCCGGGAAGCGATCCGGATATCGCAGGCACATATGAGATTAACCCCGCCACCGATGCAGTGGCTGTGTACTGCCGCAATGACCGGCTTCCGACACCGCTCCACGCTGTTCATGCTCTCCTGCGCCTCCAGAATAAAACGACGCAATCCCTCACGGGAATCCGCCTTACCATCAATCTGCAGCTCGGAACTCGCTTCGACCAGATCGAGACCGGCACAGAAGCTCTTCCCCGCCGCTTTCATAACAATCACGCGAACATCGGGATCTTCATCGAACTGCACAAACTGATCATGCAGCGCCTTGAAGAATCCAACGGTCATGGTATTTCGCTTCTCCGGCCTGTTCAGCGTGAACCACGCAATATGATCTTTCAGCTCCACATTGAAATACTCACTCGAATTCATTGCCTTCTCCTCCATTTTTTTCTCCTCGCAACGGCTTCAGAAGCTCATCCGCTCTGCTTCGGAGCGCTTCGAGCCGTTCCGGATGCGAGCTCAGCACCAGCCCGATGAACTTGCCGGGGAAAAAATTGAAAACGACATATCCCTCATCCGCTCCCCGATAGTAGAGGATCTCCTCCAGCGCCTCCCGCAACCCCGAAAAGTGAATGTCCTTTCTGATCTTCTCATTCTGCAGTGAGAAGCAGGGGAGACCGATATTCCGAGCCGGTCGCCAGCCAAAATGAGGACCGGTGATGCGAGGATTGATTTCAGTGATGAATACCTCGGTGCCGTCGACAACAATAGTATCGAAACCAACCGGGCCCCAGTATCCACCCCGGTACAGTCCCTCCACGAGGGGCATAGTGAGATCCCGAATCTTTTCCTGAATTGTCTCATCGAAGTCAGTTGGGAAGCTGTTTCCCCGATATATGCGCGTCCCCTCCCTGCCGTACACGATGCTCTCATCCTCAAATATCTGATTGGATATAAAAAGCACTTTCGGCGTCCCGTCAGGGTAGATAAAATAGTTGATTGACGGGGAGCGATTGTCCGAATCAAACCACTCCTCGATAACCCCCCCGTCGAGCTCGGCGAAATCGAACTCGCTGATGAACTTCCGGAGATGCTCCTCGGTTTCAACAATAGTACTTACGGTTCCCGATGCCGATTGAGCAGCCTTAATGACCGCTCTTCTGCCACCTCCCGCTTGATGCAGCGCTCTCCATGAGTCTACAATCTCATGGTTGTTCATAACCCGAAATCCCCGGGGAACTCTGCTCAGATGTGAGAATTCCAGAAGGGTTTTCTTGTCCTCGGCCCAGTAAGTTATCTCATGGGATGATGTCCGGACCGGCACACCCAGCTCATCAGCCAGTCGATGAACCACCGTCGCTTTTCCCGTAAAGGGGAATATATTCTCAAAGGAGTGCTCACCGAGCAGCTCAAGTATCTTCCGGTTCTCCCTGTAATTATCAGTCCATTCCCGCCGATGGTCAAATCTGACTGCATGTACGTTCTCGGGTCTCGGGCCGATACCCTGCTCATTGAGCAGCGTGAGATCAGGAAAGGTAAGATCCATGCCATCGGTCGGATCAATAAGCACATGATCATCGCTCTCCGGCGTAGTGAGTACAAATGATCGTTTCGAATAACCCGCAGCATAGCTCACCGATGAGTATAGCCTCTCCGGAAAACCCTCTATCATACGGTGATAATACAGATTCGCCATACGCGATTAACTCCTGCGCTTTCGTTACAGGATAGAGCCTCTATCGTCAAGATAAAAAAAGCTCAATGCCGTACTGAAACATCCACAGAGAATCCGGAGGAATAATCCGGTTTCTGTATTTTTCTTGTTGACTGATCGGTGCACCGAGTGGTATGAATACTCTCTCACCGGTGCGTATCTGAAAACCGCTGTCTATAATCTCTCTATACGGATGAACCGATGAAAGAAGTTGCTCTTCCCCTGTTGATGATAACCTTTCTCGTAAGTGCCTATGCGGAAATACAACCGAAATACTATAAACAGTATCAGGAACAGGCTCCCGAGTATGTTACCATAAAGGTTATATCAGTTAGCAGGGACTGGAAAATTTTCAGCTCGAGGAGAACGGTTACTGTTGAAGCCAGGGTCATTACCGTACAACGCACCCGTTCCGGGCTCAAAGAGAATGACACTATCACTATCAGGTATATTCACTTTACCCCCTCCCGGGGTTGGGTAGGGCCGAGGCCAATACCTCTCCTCGAAGAAGAGAAAACATATCCAGCTTTCCTGAAGAAGA
>CAZZCF010000041.1:0-28096 GCA_964652955.1 uncultured Leptospirales bacterium | reverse complement strand
TTCGAAATACCTCACAATATTATGCTCCGTGGTTATATCAAACATGAAAACGCTCTGCCGATCCATTATCTGTCGAACAGACCGAAACACTTTTTTCAGAGCGGAATAGGTGAGGAAATAATTCATGGTATCGTGAACGGAAAAAATAAAATCGAATTTTTGAGCACAATGAAAATGCATCATGTCACCGCAGAAAATGCTGAAATTGTTATGCGCTCGCACCTTGGCAACGTTCAGCATCGCCAGCGATCGATCCATGCCGAAGATGGTATAATTGTCCCGTGAAAACTTCGCCCCGAACCTCCCGGTTCCACATCCCAGTTCGAGAATGAGACCCGGATTATCAATATATCGCAGCATCAACGTTCGCAAATAGGAGTACCACTTATCGTAGTCCACGTGGCGAAGAAGATAGTCGTAGAGGGGGGCAAAATCGGTATAAATGTCATTCATAAGCACGAATATCCCTCTTGCGATAGTATTGAATTGGGAACTGCATTCCTTCCGGCCCTATCCGTGTGAATCCGTACCAATACCAGAATCTTTTGAACGGCATATATCCCTCGGGAGAAAAATTCTTAACGGTTAACATAATGTAATCCGGGATCGACATATCGTCAATTGATTTAAAGATTCCCCGTGAAAGGAGACGACTCGTCGCTGTCTTTATCAAATTATATTTTTGTATTGTCAAAGAAATCCTGATACGTATAATACGGTAATCTCGACGAGAGGGAACCGTTCAGGCAAGAGAGAGCAGATCATGAACAGCGATACACCGGTTCAGCCAGGAATTGTGATTATCTCCGATGATTCCCTCGAATCAGATGAGCTCAAAGAGATTCTCCACCGTCTCGGATATCGCGTGCTCTCATCACATACCACCAAAAAAATATCAATCCAAGACGTCCGGGATGAGAACCCTGACCTCATCTTAATGGATCTGCCCCTTGGAGATAATGATGCCATTACCCTCTCTCGGGACATAAAGGAGAAAACCGGCACTCCTGTCATCTATCTCATCCCGGACAGTGCTTTCTCCGCCATGCCGAGGGTACAGCAAACCGATTCCTTCGGCTCTATCCTCAAACCGATTAACGAAAAAAATCTAATCATCGCGATAGAGACAGCGCTGCAACGGCTTCACAGTGAACGTGAGCTCAGGAAGTCGAAGGAGCTGTATCAGCTCCTCGTTGAGAATGTCAATGACGTACTCTACACGCTCGACGCGAACGGCACTGTCACCTATATCAGCCCGGTCATCGAGCGGTTGAGCACATACCGGGTCAGCGATGTCCTCGGCAGGAATTTTACCGAATTCATCCATCCCCAGGATCTCCCCGACCTGTTAGAGAGTTTCAGCCGTACCATCGACGGGAATATCGAACCCTCCGAGTTCAGGATTCTCGACAGGGACGGCTCGATTCGACATGTTCGAACCTCGAGCCATATTATCAGGCAAAACGGAAAAATTATCGGGCTGACAGCGGTCATGACCGACATAACCGGGAAAAAGCTTGCCGAAGAGGCGCTCCGTGAAAGCGAAAAACGCTACCGGGAGCTCGTCGAAAACGCCACCGACATGATCTACGGAACAGACAACACCGGTCATGTAACTATTATCAATCCTGTTGCCACAAGAAATCTCGGATATGCCGAAGATGAGATATGCGGTAAACACTATCTCGAGCTGATTCATCCCGACTACCGCCATGAAGCAGAGCGATTCTACGGCATCCAGTTCGTCAAAAAAATTCCGAACACCTACTACGAACTTCCTCTCATCAAGAAGGACGGCTCGGTGACATGGATAGGACAGAACACACAGCTGGTTATGGAGAATGATACCGTTATCGGATTCCAAGCGGTCGCCCGTGATATCACCCAGCGAAAGGTGACCGAAGAGGCGCTTCAGGAGAGCGTGATGAGAAACGAGGCGATTCTCAAGGCGATGCCGGATCTGATGTTCATTCTCACCCGTAATGGCACCTACGTCGACTGCTATGCCACATCCGACGACGAGCTGGCCATTCCGCGAGAGGAAATTCTCGGGAAAAACATCAGAGATGCCGGATTTGTCGACGAAGATGTTGCCCTCATACTGGAGAAGCTCGACGAGGTGCTCTCCGGGGAAAGCATTCAGACGATAGACTATCAACTCAATACACTGAAAGGTCTCGGAACCTTCGAGGCCCGCCTTGTCAAGTTCGGCGACGATCGGGTCCTCGCCATTGTCCGCGACATAACGGTGGTACGAGAGGCCGAAGAAAAGCTGCGCGAGACCGAAGAGCGCTACCGGGCGCTCTTCGAGCGCTCCTTTGACGCTATCTTCATCGCCGATTTTGAGGGAAACTTCATCGACGCAAACGACAAGGCGCTCGAACTACTCGGTTTTAATCGAGTTGACATTCTCAAAATCAATTACGCAAAACTCCTTGACGAAGAACAGCTCCCTATAGCTTTAGAAAGAGCCAGGAAGCTGCTCGAATCAGAAAACTACTTGCCCACATTCGAGTTCAAATTAAAAAGGCCAGATGGAACCCATGTGTGGATTGAAACGAGCTCTTCCATTATATATAAAGATGGTACTCCCTATGCAATCCAGGGACTCGCCAGGGATATCACCGACCGGAAGAGAGCCGAAGAGCAGATCAAAGCGTCGCTCAGAGAAAAGGAGATCCTCCTGAAGGAGATACATCACCGGGTCAAGAACAACTTGCAGATCATCAAGAGCCTGCTCAATTTACAGGTGAGAACAATACATGACGAGGAGCTCCAGAGGCTCTTCAGCGACTCGCAAAACAGAATACGGGCGATAGCGCTCATACACGAAAAACTCTATCAGTCAAAGGATCTCTCCCGCATCGACTTCTCCGAGTATATAAAAACGATGGCGGAGGAGCTCTACCGGACGCATATAAACAACCGGGATCGGATCAGACTGTACACGGAACTCGAGAGCATATTCCTCAACATTCAGCAGGCGCTCCCCTGCGGCCTGATTCTCAACGAGCTCCTTACGAATATCTTCAAATACGCCTTCCCCGGCGGATGGGACAAGCAGGGGGAGATACGAATCTCATTACAGAAAAAAAACGCTACCATGATAATGACCGTGAGCGACAACGGTATCGGAATTCCGGATACCATTTCACTTACCGAGAGCGATTCAATGGGCCTTCAGCTTATAAGGATGCTTGCCGTGGATCAGCTTGACGGAGAAATTGAAGTCCGCCGCGATAAGGGAGCAACGTTTACCCTGAAGATACCCATACAAGAACAGACAGAATAAAATGTTTACTTATCCGCCCCGTCGACCCTCAAAGGGGTAGGACAAAAACCGACAAGAGCCCACTCCGTATTCCTACAGAAAAATAGGAATTAGTTACCCTGAAAATCAGGTTTTGTCTGATTGCAATCCGGATAAAAGGATCTTATATTGGAACAGATGTGAAGCGGACAGAGATGTACTGCTCGCGCATTGTTTGGTGAGTGCGGAGAATATCTGAGTCTTTAGCCTGGGATAATCGAGTGATTGATATGAAGGTTTTCGTCGTCGAAGATTCCGCCATCGTGCGGGGAAGAATAATATCTCTTATCGCTGACAATCCGAAAATTGAAATAGCTGGATTCTCCGGCAGACCCGTTGAGGCGATGAGCTTGATACGTGAGCTCTCTCCCGATTTTGTTATACTGGATATTCGGCTCGAGGGAGGAAGCGGAATCGATCTGCTGAAGATCATTAAAAGCGAGCTGCCCGAAACTGCCGTACTTGTCCTGACCAACTACCCCTATCCGCAGTACCAGAACAAATGCAGAGCACTGGGCGCTGAATACTTCCTCGACAAATCAAAGGACTTCGACAAGATTGCGGAGATTCTCGCACGACAGGCACGTTGATGCTCTAAAGCTCAACGAGACGCCATCCCCTCTGCGACAAGAGAGGCGTCCCCCCTTATTCCGTCGGAAACACCGGCCAGGAATCAACAATCCGCTTATTCCGCAGTATCAGGAGATCGCCGAACTCCTGCATTATCCGCTCACTCTGGGTGGGCCTGAAAAAGATATAATCATCCACACCCGCATCAGTTCTATCAGATCCATTGATAAAAGCCTGATTGGTGCTGAAACCGTAGAGGGCGTTGCTCTCAAGTCCGGCCGGTGCAAACGGTTGTGCAAGCCAGCCACCTCCATAGATAAAGTAGGTGTTCTGCTTGTTGGGGTTCCAGAGACTGAACAGGGGAGAAACCCCTTCTATGAAAGGAATGGTTGTTCCTTTCATTTTTTTTAATACCGGGGTTGCGATGAACAGGGCCGGAATGTGCTCCTCAAGCAGGACGGTGTCAAAACCCATCGGCTTCACGATGGCAGAGCCGAGCGCAATATCATTAATGAGATCCTGATCTTTATAGAGCACATATGTGGTGCTCCCCCCCGCATTAAGAGTGAGCTCCCCCTGAAAGAGCTCGGGATACCGCTCTTTCCCATAGTTCACAAAAGCTCTATATTTTCCCAAAACATCATTCAAGGCGCTCCGTATTGCTTCTCTCTTATCGGCAAAGACAACTGGAACCGCAGCGATATGAGCCTCATAACCCATAAAACCGCTGAACCGAAGATGCCTCTTCCGGGCGGCCAGCACCGCAAGCATCTTTTCCAGAGTTGCGAGCGTGTCAACACCGCCCCGGTGCAACCCGACGTCAATCTCGATGTTTATCCGCAACACCTCCCCCCGCTCCCGGGCAAACTGAAGGTACTGGTTCAGTCGCTCCGGCGTATCAATCAGCCACTGAACCTGCTGTGACGGGTGAAAGTCTCCCGGTGTTTTTTCCCGATAGAATTCCCGAACGGCATTGATGGGCATCGGCTTTCCGAGCAGCATGTCAACATCCCGCAAACCACTCCTGGCGAGAAGGTTCATATCAGGTTGATGAAAGACCATCACCTTGCGCGAACCTGTTTTCTGCAGGATATACCGCATCAGGGGGAGCGATGGGAGCGATTTGACGACCAGCCTGAATGAGAGCGGTGGCTTAAGATAATTCATCATAATTTCGAGATTCCGGTCAAGCCGATCACAATCGAGGACGAGCACAGGCCTGCCCGGACCGTTCAGCCGCAATTCCTCATTGACTTTCCTGAAATAGGGATCATACGGTGCGCCATTATCAGAGGGCTTGAGAATAACGACTAAAATGATGATAAGCCCCAGTGCGATGAGAATTTTGAACTTCAACTGTAATTTCACGGCAATCCTCCTTGCTGTCTTTACGGAATCCCGGAAAAAAGGGATCTGTTAAACAGAACAGTCCTCAGCGAAATATAGCTCGATGTGGGTTCCCGGTAAGATGATGATTAAAATGATTCACTCTCCAGCACATTATGCATCGGCACATTCAGGTGCCACACATATCATACTAAACCATCTGCAAAAAAAGTCAATCACCTTATGAGCACCAAAAAACTCTTTTCAACCGATAAAACTGATGAAATGAAAAGGGTTTTAACCTTATTCTCGCTCACAGCGACACGATGTCGCGCATGCCAGCGTGCACAGGATGTGAAAAACAACGCTGGCCATGGAGCACGACAAAAACGAAGTTTTTGGAAGTGTCCTTATGAGACTCGCAACGGCAGCAATTCGGAGGGATTAGCGCCCTTGCAATATCAATCCATAGGGAACCTTCAGCATCGCGGCGTTCTTCAGAAGCTCTGAGACCTCCGCTGCGATATCCAGATCGCGAATCCTGCTCTCCGCACTCTGCAGCGCAATATAGTAGACACTCCTCTCCCGAATCCGCAGCTTCATGAGTCTGGATCTGATGCCCGCCCTGCTTCTCATTTTCGTCAACCGCACAAGAGCGCTATCGATGGCATCAAGTGAACCAGAGGAATTGCCGATCACGTCGACAGAATCCAGCTTCAGATCCCGAGCGGTGAGCGTTGGAATGACCAGTTTCGTATTAAACCGGCTGAAGGCGGCATTCATATCTACCGCACGCCTGAGCGTTTCAATCTCATGCTGTATGATCTCTCGATCATCCCGCGACAGGATACCCCCCGATGCACGGAGAACAAGCACTCTCATCCTCTTCAGTATATCAGCATCCTGAGCTATTGCCGATTCCACAAAGGCATAATAGCTCTTCAAATCCTCTTCATTGAGCGATAACCGTTCTATCTCACGAATAAGTGCCTCCATTTTTTCGGCAACGGCAAACCCGGCCGGATCATCCTCCGCAGTAACAATACGCAATCCCGAGGAAAGCTTCTTAATATTACTCCTGATCTTCTCATTCAGAAATTTCTCCTGTCGGAGAACAAAATACTCGCTTCCTTTCCCGTAAACAATGAAATTGCTTTGATGAGGAATAATTATATAGCTCCCCGCTTCTTCCGGATATACCAATCTCGCTCCCGAAAGAAGTGAATGAATCACTATCAGAAGAAGCAGCGGTGCTTGCAGGTGAAGATGTCTTTTCGTCTTACCGGACACTGCAGAAACCATACGTAACTGCATATTTCGTTACTCTCACCAATACAGTATCTCTAGTATTATACCACAACTATACCGTATAATCAACCGCGTGCTTATTACTCAGTACTTCTGTTCTTAATAATGATTTCCCTCGCGGAGGCGAAGCACTGCGAAAAGCTGTTCGAAGGATTACGACAAATCAAACAGAAGAACAATCCGTATTATCTGCAAAAACGGCGGTCTCAGTATCTTGCCATATACCGCTGTGCCTCCGCGGTTTCATGAAAAAAATCAATTTACCAATAACTCCCTGCGTGCATATAAAAAATGTTTGCAATCAAACACCCTGTTCTTGTTAATAGCACTTTATACCATGAGGCGATCACATTATGCACTTAAAGAAGATAATTCTCCACCCGGAAAAGTATCCGACTCATGAGAGTTACCCCTTCAGCCTGGAGATATTTCAGAAAACGAGAATGCTCGCCTTCAGGAAACCGATAACTTTTTTTGTCGGGGAAAACGGTTCGGGAAAATCGACGCTCCTTCAGGCCATTGCCCACCGGTGCAACATTCACATCTGGAAGGGGATTGAGAGAACCCGATACGAAGTCAATCTCTATGAAGAAGATCTCTACCGGTATATCGATGTCGAATGGGAAGAGGGTGTGGTCCCGGGCTCATTCTTTGCTGCGGAGATATTCAGAAATTTCGCACAGAACCTGGACGAATGGGCGGCGGCGGATCCCGGCACGCTTTCTTATTTCGGGAACAAATCCCTCATGACACAATCACACGGGCAATGCCATATGGCCTTTTTTAAAAGCCGCTACAAAATCAGGGGGCTCTATCTTCTCGACGAGCCAGAAAACGCGCTCTCTCCGAAAACACAGCTTGAGCTGCTGAAAGTCCTGCTCGAGATGAGCAAAGCGGGCCACGCCCAGTTCATCATCGCGACGCATTCACCGATTCTCCTCGCCATTCCCCGATCTGACATCTACAGTTTTGATCGGGTTCCTGTTCAACTGATAAAATACGAGAACACCGATCATTACCGCATCTATAAACACTTCATGGAAAACAGTCACGAATATCTCAGCTAGACAGTTCTCTCGGGGGGAGTATGCATGCCTCTACAAAACTTTTTGAGCAGACCCCGCTATACATAAAATCGAAAATTTTCAAGCGCAACAGGATCGAGAACGTCAAGCGCATGCACGACATCCGTGTTCATCTCATCCTTTATCGCGACAATTACCTCGCGCCGCTTGTTCAACCCCTTCGCCAGGGCGAGCGCCTTGTCCATGATCTCCTCGAGAGGACAGGCCGCCGTGACGATATTATGCTCGGCTAACTCCTCTGCGGTGAGCCGCTTGCCCCCGTAAACCATCTCCTCGAGCTTATACCGTGGAATCGCCTTTTTCATGGCGGCGAGCATTCCCGGCAGAAAAGGAATACCCAGATCGACCTCGGGAAAGCAGAAGAACCCCCGACCGGTCCGCATAAAACGGTAGTCAAAATAGCACGCCATAATTGCGCCACCGGCAAAAGCATGGCCGTTCATTGCGGCAATGGTTGGCATCGGATACATGAGAATCGTTCTGAATAATTTCATCATGGTGTCGACAAATTCCTTTGCCGTCGCGATATCATTTTTCTCGATGAAGGGGACCAGCCAGTCGAGGTCGATCCCGTTGCTGAAAATCTTCTCATGGGCAGAGGTCACAACCAGTGCGTTGGCATCGGTACCTTTTTCGATCTCGTCGAGCACTCGCAGAAACTCTTTGAGGAAGGGGGTGTTGAAGCGATTCTCCCCGCTCTTCATAGTGACCACAGCCACCCGTTCATCCATGACATATTCGATTGTTGACATGCCTCCCTCCGTCACGTTTGATTATCCCCCATATGGCATCTCCGGTCATACTACCGGTAGTGTATGGTCTGTCAAGCGTGAAAGACAGCGATCGTTTCTCCGGCGGAAAGGTGCGAAGATACATCTCCGGAGCCTCTCATAACAATCGAATTGATCAGATGAGGCTACTCCCGAGCGCGAAGCTGAAGACCCGGCACCTCCTGCCGGCACTTTCGGGCATGAGCGCTGACAGTCATCTCAGATACGCGAAAGAACATGAGAGTGAGTCAACGCCGGTTTTTCAGTCATCAAGCCATATCTTCGTCCAGGGGCGCCTGAAGGTGATGAGCCCGCTGAGACGATATACCACGAGAATGACGATATAAATAATCGCCGCCAGAAGAAGCGTCAGCCAGTACCACATATGATCTCCCGTAACGACACCGCGCAGCGGGAGATTGATTATCAGGAGGAGCGGAAAGCAGACCACAATTGATATCGCTCCGGTGTAGAGCAGGTGCTGGGCAACGGGAGTCCGGTACTCCGGATCAACGATACGCAGAAGGACGAGCCCCGTGCTGATGGTTCCCGTCAGCATCCCGTAGAGCGCAATTGCCCGCTCAAAGGGATAGTCCCGAAAGGATCGCTTGGCGTACCAGAAAAAAATCAGAAGGGTCACCAGGCCGACGCCGGTCCCGGTCACCAGAATGGGAACCATGAATTCCATGACGACCGAGAGAGAAATTGCCGCTATGGCGGCCATAACCAGAAAATCCACCGAAACGCCGGCAATGCGGCTCATGGTGCCATCATCCACGATATGGGAGAGACCGGCTTTTCGTATTATTTCCCGGAACAGAAGCGCCATTATCATCGCAAAGATGAAGAAGAAGCCCCGCAGCACACCGGCGAACCCGCCGGCCCCCAGGAGGACAACTATCTTCATCACGCCGCTCAGAAGAAGATAGGTGGCGAGATACACCATACCGATGAGCGCAATATGCAGCGCGACGCTGTCGAGCGCTTCCGAGGTCGTGGTTAACCTCCCCGCAACCGGTTTTTCGGAATCCTTCGCGAAGAATCCGGTATAAATCTCCCTGCTTATTTTCGAACGGTCGGTGACGAGAGCAGCCCACCCCTTCCGGATGCCATAGTTAACGATGGGCACTCCGATAAAGCACGCCCAGAAGTAACCGTAGGCGGCCATTGTTAACGCCAGATTGCCGCCATGCGTAAAACCGTATCCCACCTCCCACTCATGCGCAATGGCATAGGTCTGTCCCGGCCCCTGCCCGAAACCGAGCGGGGCAAGTGCCCCGAAGGTGGGAAAGAGATCGGGATAAATGGTATACATGAGCAAAAAGCTCAATCCGAATCCCACGACTCCCTGCAGTGCATAACCGGTGGAACCGCTCAGACCCATCGCGAGAGCATCTCTGCCCGTTCCCCCGCTGCCTCTGCGCAGCCCCATAGCGACAAAGGTTATCGCCAGGAGATGGTAAACATAAACGCCAAGCCTGTCGGGATTAAAGTCGATCAGTCCCAGAAAGCTCTGGTTCATGAGCATCGCGAGAAAGCCACCGATAAGAGAAACGGGAACGAGAAAATTCTGTAAAAACTTCACCCTGGCCCGCAAAAAAGCGGCGATGAGCAAGAAAACGCTCAGAAGCGCGCCATCCAGTATAACCTCCCAGCCGAGATTGCCTCCCATCTTCACCTCCCAGAAATCTTTTCTTCGAATGAATCTATTGTATAGTCTCGCCGTTCATCGAGCGCAAAAAAATCGACCCGATGCATACGAAGCACCTTTTCCGTGGCGACGAAAAGTATAGTGTATCTGTATTATAAAAGCAACACAAAAGAGTGTTCGGGAATCCGGATTGAAAGGGGGAGCGGGCGGTGAAATGCCGAAGCGAATCTCACAGTTTTTCATGGAGATTCTGATGCCTGAAGAGGCGCTTATCGAAATGCACGTTCTCCTCAAAACCGGTGAAAAAGAGAATCGATACGGTTTCCCGTTCTATGTCTATCATCTTATACCTCACCGGGAAAACCCGATCGCCTCTCATGACCGTTTTCGTGAATGATATGCTCTTAAAAAAGATCTTCTCATTGTTAAAGTAGTCTATTCGCAGAGGAACGAGATCCCTCTTCCTGACGTAGAGCGTCAGCATTCCATAATTACCGCCTCTGAATACGGGCTCAAGTTGGAGCTTGTAAATTTCATCATTTTCGAAGGTGACGGACTTCATGCTGATCGCCGAATAATTGCGCTGAAGATCGGCATTCGAAAGGTCGGCGAAATTGAAATTCGTATTCAGAATCGTATTGAACTTATCCGCCCCGATATTTTGTGAGAGCTTCCGCTCGCTGATATCATATACCCAGATATCCTCACCCCCGTGCGTGTAGAGCACGCGCATGAGATCGCCTCTCGTTCTGCTGCTCAGGCTGAAGAGATATTCCGAATCGGATATGTACCCCACAATATCGATGAAAAACGACTTCCCATCGAGATGCGAGTGAATTATTTTCCCCTTGACTATCCCTTTCGGATAATCGATAACGCTGTCCACCCGTGCAAGAATTTCTTTCGCCTCCACCCCCTTCCCCTCAACGCGAAGGAGCGGAATTGCGGATAACAGCACGCCGACAAGAGCAATTGTAATAGAAATTCTCACAACGCCCCCTTTCGCATTCGCCTCTACCAGTTTTCGCCGTGGAGCTCAAAAAAAGCCTGCGGAGATATGCAGGCGGGACATACATCCGGCGCCCCCTGCCCCTCGTGCAGATAGCCGCAGTTCAGGCATCTCCACACCACTTCTCCTTCTCTTTTGAAAACTCTCTCACTGTTAATATTTTCGGCAAGCGCACGATATCTCTTTTCGTGCTGCCTCTCCGAGACGCAAATCGCATCGAAAGCATCCGCAATACGGCCGAAACCCTCCTCCCGGGCAACCCGTGCAAAAGCCGGATACATCTCGGAGTGCTCATATCGCTCACCGGCAGCAGCAGCCATGAGATTATCGTAGGTGTTCCCGACAACACCTGCCGGGAAACTCCACCTCACTTCCACTTCGCCGCCATTGAGAAACTTGAAGAATCGCTTTGCGTGCTCCTTTTCATGCTGCGCCGTTTCCTCGAATAGAGCAGCAATCTGCATAAAACCATCATCCCGTGCCCGTGCAGCAAAATAGGTATAGCGATTTCTCGCCTGCGATTCGCCGGCAAAGGCGGTGATGAGGTTCTTCTCGGTTTTGCTTCCCTTGAACTTTGCCATTCCTTTACCCCCCTGATATCCGGCATGCGCCGGTCTTGAAACCTTTCCCGCACACCGTGCGAGTTGAGCGCTGCACTCATCGCCCACGACATGCCCTTCACCAGGAACAGCCGCAGAGATCAAAGCACGGATAATTCCGTTTTAAGTTATAGCACGATAATTATACTCTCTGAATGAACAACAAGAGCAAAAAAGAGCGCATTATGCCGGGATGGTGCCGTGCAGTCATTACGCAGGGGCCCGGCCGAACAATACCCGAAAAGGAATCGAAGCACCCTGCTCTCCGACAGTGAAGGAAGCGGACCCTACTCCTCGATACTGATGGCGCCAGGCACACATTCGCGGGCAGCCTTTCTTACCGGCTCCTCAAGATGTTTCGGGACTTCATCGACCAGAACGCGCGAAATCAGCTGGTCCTCATCATACTGAAAAACCTCCGGACATACCTTATTACAATTTCTATCACCCATGCACAGATCATAGTCGATTTTTACTCTCATAACTCCTCCCTTTCCTCTGAATGCAGTGCTCCTGAGCAGAGCTCGCGGTAACATGACAGGCAGGGAGCGTATAATTATTGAAAACGAAAGCGCTCACACGCCTGATACTGTGATCGCACAGCCTGCAATAAGGATATCACACAACCGATTGATATCAATGGAAAAACATATATGCGGATACGCCTCACGGATTACCGATACCACATCGATGAAGGAAAGGGAACCTCAAGCTCTCTGCAATGTAACGGCATCCCTTTTGCGATGCAACCGATTCATTCGCCTGAAAAATCGATTTCGATGAAAATCGAGGGTGATTCTGTCAAGGGGGTCACCTCCGGACGAGAAAACTCCCCGGTCAAGGAGATCCATTGCCGCCTGGCAGGATATGAGCGCCTGCGCATAGTCTCTTTCCCGATGCTCATAGTGCTTTGCCAGCTCTTCAAGGGAGAAGACCGAACGCTCCGATTGCCAGAGGCTGAGCGCCCGATCGAGATCCCCTCCCCTTTTCAGGGCGGTGCTGTATTTCTTAAAAAGGGAGCGCTTCTGAAAAACTTCGGTTCCGATAAACTCCATGAGATCCATAAACAGAGAAATATCATTCCGGTACAGTGATGAGGCTGCATTCAGCAGCGTTCTGCGATCAAACGAGTGGAACTCCCGCCGCTCAAGCGCTCTATAGAATCGATTCAGGGCAACCATGAGCAACACCATCGATTCAATATCCATGCGGTTATGCTCAACGACCTGAGCCAGTCGCGCGGTTTCACCGTATTTCTGATATGAGAAAAAGACATCGGGGATTTCCCATCCCGGAATATCATCCTTGCGAAAAACGCCGAGGACCCGCTCCTCCATCACCTTGAGCGAGCAGCTCCCATAGAGATTCTTAAACATTCTCCTGCAGGGATAGAGGAGATCAACTACAGGGATTTCCGTCGGAAAATCGGGAATCCGGTTGAGCCGGTACCTGTTTTTGATGAGCGGCATATCAAAGGTCTTTCCGTTATAGGTGACGACGATACCGGCAGCGCGAAAAGAGGAGCGCACCTCCTTCAGGATTGCCGGTTCGCAGTCAAAGCGATGCATGAAGTACTGATCGATCACGAACGAGTCCTTCTGGAGATATCCGACACCGATGAGAAAGGGATAGGTGCCCGTACCGATTGACAGGGATGTCGTCTCGAGATCGAAGAAGAGGAGCTCATCCAGCGTAAAATCGGGAACATCACTGTGCTTCCCGAACGAGGTGAAATCGTCACGCTCCTCAATCCCGAATGCCGCGAGGAGATCGGCCACCTTGCGGACGGTCCTCGAACGGTATATATCGTTCTCGACGGCACAATGCTCGAAGCCTGTCTCCGCCAGGGCGGCGTGACTCGGAGCATTCCGTTCAGGAACGGAATCGCTTTCGTATATCTTCAATCTATCCCTGATTCCCATCGAACATATCCCGTAAAATCTCGACAACCATCCCTTTCAGATCCAGATCGCCGGACGGAAGGGGGCCGATGCAGCCGGGGCATCCCTGCTGACACTCACACCGCTGTATCGCCTTAATGGATTCCTCCACAATGATATCCATGATATCATACATTCTCTCGGAGATGCCAACCCCGCCCGGCACCGAATCGTACACGAAGAGAGCCGGTTTCCCGCTATAATGCGAACGCGACTGATGGAGCACGCGAAGGTCCGAATAGTCGGAGAAGGTGAATATCGGAGCGATATTTCTGAGGATGTACGCGATCGCATAGAGTATTCTGCCGACATGCGGTTTTTCAACCCGCTGCAGCAGGATCGATTCATCAAAATCGAGCCATACCGATGAGGTATGCATCTCAATCTCGGGCAGATCGATCTTGCCCCACCCCAGGTTCTCGTGGCTCTCGAACTTGATCTTCTTGAACATGACGGCCTTGTTCCGAACATTGATCTCGCCGGCGCTCATCAGCGCGCCGTTCAGCTGACGCTCCCTGAACTTCTCCAGCACATGTATATCCGTCTTGGCCTCTGCATCGGTGTAGTAATCCGAGTGAACCTCATGGCAGAAAGCCATTCTCCGATCCCAGTCGAGCGTATCGATATAATACTGTGTTCCCTGATGCAGGTATATCGCATCCTCGTGAATGAGTTCGGGAGCGGCAAAATAGTCTATCTCCCCGATGACCCGTGAGGCGTTTCTTCCCGAGCCGATGGAGCGGTGCGTTTCCGCTCCCCGCTCAGCGCCATCGCTCTCAACAATAACGAAATTCTCCTGAGCGGCCGTTCTCAGAGAAATCTCATTGGCGGGATAAATATCGCTCATCCAGTGGAACTTCCGGTCGGCTCGCTTGAGAATCCCCTTCTCCTCGAGGTATTCCAGCATCTCCCGGGTGGTCCCGTGCCGTGAAAACCGCTCCTCCTCGTGAAAGGGGAGCTCGAAAGCGGCGCATTTCAGATGATCCATGAGTATTAAAAGATTATCCGGATTAACCGTCGCCATCTCGGGATTTGACGTTATTATGAAATCGGGATTATTGGCGATGTACTGATCGAGCGGGGAGCTGGTGGCGATCATAATTGCGAGCGACGGCTTCCCCCTGCGGCCCGCCCTGCCGAACTGCTGATGCAGGGACGATATCGATCCGGGATATCCGACGGTTATCGCCACATCGAGCATTCCGATATCGATCCCCAGCTCGAGCGCATTGGTCGAAACAACCCCCAGCAGCTCCCCTTCCCGCAGTCCCCGCTCTATTGCACGCCGCTCATTGGGAAGGTATCCGCCCCGATAGGATGCGATGGGAATGCCGGTACACCGCTCCTTCAGATAGGTCGAAACGATCTCAACCCGCAATCTGCTCCGGGCGAAGAGTATGGTCGAAATCCTGTTCAGGAGAATAAGCGAGCCCACCCTGGCCGCCTCCTTCACCGCAGAGAGGCGAATCCCGAGCTCCGCATTGACCACCGGCGGATTATATATCACATAATGCTTCTCACCTCTCGGCGCGCCATTCCTGTCTATGAGGGTAAAGCACCGCTCGATGAGATTCTCAGCGTGCTCATCGGGATTATGGATGGTGGCCGAACAGCAGATGAACTGCGGATTCGAGCCGTAAAACCGGCATATCCTGAGCAGACGCCGCATCAGGTTGGCAAAGTGGCTGCCAAAGATGCCTCGGTAGGAGTGTATCTCGTCAATGACGATGAATTTCACGTTTTCGAAGAGCTTGATCCATATGGTATGATGGGGGAGTATTCCCGAATGGAGCATGTCGGGATTGGTGATGACGATATTACCGGCTGCACGTATCGCCTTTCGGGCAGATGAGGGCGTATCCCCGTCGAAGGTGTACGTCTTGATGTCCACTCCCATTTCGGTGACGATATCGTGGAGCTCGTTGAGCTGATCCTGTGCAAGTGCTTTCGTGGGGAAGATGTAGAGCGCGCGCGCATCGGGATCCTTGATGATGGCATCGAGGACGGCGAGATTATAGCAGAGGGTCTTCCCCGATGCTGTCGGCGTTACAACGACAATGTCCTCTCCCCGCTGAATCGCATCATAGGCTGCCCGCTGATGAGCGTACAGCCGCTCAATACCCCGCGCGCGATACCGGTCGGCGAGCTTCTCCGGCACCTCTTCAGGGTACGGGCTATATTCTCCCGAAACCTCATCGTATCGAACCCACAGGCGTACATTGGAACTGAATTCCTCATAAGATTGCAGGTAGTCGATAAGCTGTTCTATATTCATTTCGCTGAGAAATTACATCAGAATCCAGGCGCTCTCTGCATGCTCTCGGTTGAGCTATCAACCTGAAAAATCGAAGCATACCTGCTGTGCACCGCTCCCCTATCCGATAGAGCACGATGGGAGCAATTGCACACAATAGGTACATATCTGTTAAGTGACATAATATATACATGGTTTCCAACTTGTCAAATACTATATTACCGCAAAAGCGGTCCTCTTTCTGCCTGCAGTATTGCTTAAGGGACCTCTGGAAAATTCATGATTAATTTCGTTTTGTTATATGATGGCAAAATAACTATCTCTTCCTCTTTCCCCAGGGCTTGAAAACAGAGATAAAAACCGCAAAGATAAGAGTGAGCACCTGGAAGGGGGCATACAGGCTGTTCATCTCCTTTGCATGTATATAGTGGGCATTGGAAAGCGCATCAATCCCCTCCTTAAATGACAGGGGAGGCAGACTGTTCAACCAGGGACCGAGCCAGAAGGTACCGAAAATGATGCCGGCAAAGGTGATAATCCACTTCACGGTAACCCAGTGATGCCGAAAGAACCCCCAGGGGGTAAGGAGTGAAATCAAAAAGCCGGTTATCAGACACCCCAGGGCGCCGGGTATAATGATAAAATCATCGATGAATTTCATCGAACGGTCGATTCCGTATAACCCGACCCCGTCAGCGGGGTGCAGCGCATATTGCATAAACACAAGACAGATACCTGCTCCAATCCAGATACAGGAGAAGAGAATGTGGAAACTGACCAGCCATCGTCTCCCTTTCACACCGATCTTCTTCATAGTGCCGTGCTCCTCATGGGAATAGTGAAGGGGGAAGGCTCTCGATCTTCGCACCGCCAGCCTGTCCCCGCCCGTGACAACAGTATCGTGAATCACTCAGAGATACTCACACAGGAGAAAGATGTATCAACGGAGCGAAAGGGTTTCAACTCTTTTTATGCATTCCGGTGTGAGAAGATCGGCGATGAAGGGAAAGAAATATAAGGAGGGAACATCTATGTTCTCACCGGCACGTCGTCATTCACCCACGCGGCTCTCTTGAGCTTATGTCTGAAATTGGTCGTGTCGTCCGCTATTATATTCCTCAGATAGGCGATATGTCTGTCGATTGCTTCGAGATAGAGATTTCTGTCGATACCGAAACGCTCTTTAAAATGATCCTGCACATACCGGTACACCTGCATATAATCATCCTGAAATTTTCTCTTCGTGACCTCATAGAAGTCAACCGTTTTCCTGATTATATCATACTCGGTATTGAACCCCGGTATTCCCGCTTCTCTGAATTCGTAGTAGAGGAAGAGAAGCTTTTCGAGATAGACCCTGTCGGACATCTGCCCGAGCAGGTCAGCGGTTCCGAGCATGGTGCCCGCAATCTTTATCTCAGATGACGAGAAGGGAATAGAATCAATTTTCACGGAGATGCCGGTGCTCTGTATTATCCAGGACATCTGCTCAGCCTCACTGTCCGAAATCCCCCGGGCACGTCCGTGCTTCATGAGAAAAGCAATGCTCCGCTCCACATGATTCGAGGTGTACTTGGCGCCGGTTCCCTCCGTATCCCACTCCTCCTGAATATACCCACAGTCGTGCAGAAGAGCCGCCCGCAGCAGATTAACCGCCACAGCAACCGGAATAACCCCTGCAACAAGATTATACCCATCGAGGATGCGAGCCGTGCAGAGAAGCGCATCGAGCGTATGACTGAGATTGTGGTATTCGGTGTTGCAGGCCTGATACCCGGTGAATCTGCCGCGGAAGAGCCTGAGGGTTAACCGATAGCATTTTCGCACCGGCCGAAAATGCTTTTTCGGATAATGGCAGGCAAAAATCCGAAACACCTCGCGTATCACATTTTTCGGGTTTGAATTGTCTATCAATTGCGAGAGCTGTATATCTTTTTCAGACACGGTGATATCCTTGCAGATTTACGTGTATAAGAATATAAATACTATACTCCACATATTATGCCAGGAGGCAAAAATAATAGTAAAAAAAGATTCAAACGGACACAACGGGAGGGGAGCTTTCTATTTATTATTTCTCCATCGCTGCCAGATTACTGCGCAGGTTTTATCCTGCTACCCGCATCCATCGTTCCGGCGAAGAATCCGCTGCATCACCACAGTAAAAATAAATGCACTCACATGGTATAATGGCGCTCTTACAAAAAGCAGGACCGCCATGATGATATATTCTTCAGCCCTGCTTCTCTCCCGAGCGGTTTTCCTTCGTCACACTATCGTCAGTCCCCTGCTGAATCCAGCTTCCCCGCTTGAGCTTGCTTCTCCAGTTTGATGTATCATCCTCAAGAATCTTCCTGAGATACGCAATATGCCGATCAATGGATTGAATGTAGAGATTATTGTCGACAGAAAACCGCTCTCTAAAATGATGCCGGGCATATCGGTACATCTCCTTGAGTTCGTTGTCGAACCGCTTTTTGACCATCTCATAGAAATCGATATTTCTGCTGATGAGATCGTATTCTGTCTTGTAATCGCCAATTCCCGCTTCTTTGAACTCATAGTACAGGAACAGGAGCTTTTCGAGATAGACCCTGTCAGCCATCTGTCCGAGGAGATCGGCAGTTCCGAGTATCATTCCGGCTGCCCGCTCCTCTGAAGATGGGAAGGGAATACCGCTGATATCGACCGACATATCCGTGCACAGAATAATCCGGGAAATGATTTCAGCAGATTCAGGTTTAATATCGAAGATCTCGCAATGCTTCTTCAAAAAAACAATGCCCCGCTGAACGTGCTCTACCGTATACTTTGCGCCGGTTCCCTCGACATCCCACTCCTCCTGAATGTAACCGGTATCGTGAAAGAGTGCCGCGAGGAGGAGCTCGGCAGCAAGCGGCGCTGCCAGAGGAGCAGCCTCGAGATTATATCCATCGAGAAGCCTGCCGGTTGCGAGAAAGGTATCGAGGGTATGACTGAAATTGTGATAGTCGGTATTGCACCTGCGATAGCCGGGAAACCTGCCCTCGAAAAGCTCAGAAATCAGGGAAAAGCACTTCTTCACGATGCTGAATTGCTTTCGTGGGTAGTGGTGCAAAAATATATCCTGTGCCGCTGTGAGGATATTCTTCGGCTTCGAAGGATCAACAAGTTTTGAGAGCTGTATATCCTGTGTGCCCATCGCTCAACTGACAATTCCCCTGTCCGGTATCACTACAATCATATGCGCAGAATAATGGCAAGAAGATTATTCCTTCAGGGAGAAGCCCGAAATCCCTCCCCCTGCCCGGCGGGGAAGCATAAAAGCAAAATTGAGATTCCTCCCCGAATCGCCATTCCGGTACGAGTAGAAATCAGCACTTTTCTGGAGGGTGCAGATTCCGGTAGTATAGATATGCTCGTCTCTTATGCCGCCACGGAGAAGCGATTCCTCCACGCTTCTCCAGAGATCGAGGTAGAGCTGCTCACGCCGCTCAACCACCGAATCGGGGAAAAGTGATGCAACATCCTCCCCCACTATATACGAATGAGGCCCTATCGAAGGGAGAATAAAAACCTCGATATCTCCCCTCGTGCAGTGAAATTGTTCAGCCATCATATCAATCAATTTCCGGGCAATTTCGAGATGGCATCCCTTCCAGCCGGAATGGGCAGCACCGAGAATCTTCCGGACCGGATCATACGCATAAACCGGAACACAGTCGGCAGTTCGAATCACCAGGCAGATTCCCGGAATATTCGTTATCATTCCATCAGCCGGCGCATGGGCGAGCCTGTTTTCCTTCGGCGGATTATCGATAATGACGATATGATCCTGATGAACCTGTTCCAGCATAATAATATGCTCTTCCGGAATTCCCGTGCGAGAGCCGAGCAAAGCCTTCTCGTCTCTTCTGGCTTCATCGGTTTTGGAATAATCAACGGTATTCGCTTCCCGCCCGATAACGCCGATGCGAATGCCATCGGCACCGGTCACGGTAAAAATGCCACTGTCCGCACGGAATCCGTTCATCAAACCCGAAACCCCATCAATGCATCCGAAGAATCGGGAGATCCTCTGCGGGTATCGCCCGCCATGAGCGCCGGTGAACATGCAAGCAGAGCTGTCCCGTCACAGCCACCGGTTTGTCCTCCTCTACAGGAGTATATCATATCTCCTCCTCTGTGCAAAACCTGATACCTTTCGATATCCGGCCGCTCTGATCTTCTCGATCGCAACGGAAAATCCGGAGGCGATATCTTCCGGTCGGTGAGCATCGGAACTGAGCGTGACGGGAACATCTGCATCAAAGAGACGCTGAATGATCCAGTCGGCGGGATAGATCTCGCCAACCGGATTTCTGAGACCGGCGGTATTTATCTCGACGGTGAGGTTGTCTCGAGAGATGAGCTCGATGATTTTCTCAATAGTGCGGGTAAAATCCCTCTTCGGTCGATAACCGAACTTTTTCACCAGATCGAGATGACCCACTATACTGAAGTGCCGTGAACGCACCAGTTGTTCCAGAATATCGTAGTACTCGGCGTAGATCTCATCGATATCCCTGATGCGGTACTCATCGATACACTCGGGATTATCAAACATCCAATCACCCAGAATATGGCACGATCCGATGCTATAATCCAATCTCGTATCAGTGAGAAATCGCCTCTCCAGGCTCGGGTGAAGTGGAAAATCGATCTCCAGACCGATCCGTATTACGATCTTCCCATGATACTCTCTCCTCAGATCATCGATCATTCCGATATACCGCTCAACCTCATCCTGCCGCATCGTGACGCCCTCGCGCAATCCGTCCGGGAGGGGGGCGTGATCGGAAAAACCGATTTCACGGAGCCCGCTGGAAATGGCTCTTTGAATATACTCGTCAGGAGTACCCGAGGCATGTCCACACATGAAGGTATGGACATGATAGTCTACACTCATCAGTAACCGTGTCGAGAGTAATAAAATGAAATTTCGTTGAGAACCTCGGATACCCGCTGCGGATACTCTTTCCCCTTCTTGATGAAGAACTTATCCATCTTGTTATCCGGCACATGGTAAATGATCGAGAGTATATACCACAGGGGAGGCACCTTTAAAGAGGTTTTTTTTGACTGAAGATTTTTATTATTAATGAGGTTCTTACCGATCAACTCGGGAAGATGAAAATGGGTTAGCTCAGAATAGTTTGGAAATTTCGAATCCTCAATGGAATAGTAGTGCGGCGAGTAGAGATAGAGAACGAGTATTTTTTTATTCCTGATATACAGGGACATCAACTCGACGTTTCCGATCTCGATATGCCGTGGACGCAGGACGATCTTATCAACATTCTCCAGATCGCTCTTGAGCGGATACAGAGAGAGGAGGAATCTGACGTGATCCGAGCCCTTGAGATACGTCTTCCCGCCGGGATATGATATCCGCGGGTATATTATCTCCACTCCCGACGAACCGTATTTGAGCTTGTCCCGCATGTAGAGACTGTCAAAGCGATTCTTGAGCAGATTCTCGATGTCCGTCGAAATATCCTCTTCTATAATTTCAGTTTCCAGCTGATAACTGAAATCAACGTGATATTGAATATCATCACTGAAATATTCTCTTATATCGAACATAGCATCAATCTATCGTAATGCCGTTATTCGGCAAGCTTTTTTTCTGTTGATCGGAAAGCCACGCTCGCCGGTGCACCGCATGATACATTTCTCCCCCGATGATTCATCACGATCAATAGTATCGAAGAAAGGTACCCCCGTCAACCCTCCAGGTGTACACCTACAAAATAATCGACTTCCCGGAGCGTACATTTTCGGCAAATGCTATCTCAAGCTCCTCATCGAAAAAACGTACAATCCTGTGCAAATGCACACAATGAATCCGGGGCGCATTGAATAGGTTCAGGGCACAAATAGTTATTGAAAAATCAGTCCCCGTCATGCTATGCTCAACAGAGGCAGATCACGATACAGGGGGGAACGTATGGCTAAAACAGGCAGAGGAATTAAAATACTCATTATCCTCATCATTATCGTCGCCGCGCTCTTGTTCGCTGCAGCATGGTATTTTTCTTCGGTGCTCATGTACCCGGGGCCGTTTCAGTGCAAAAAGGTGCATTTTGTCTACTGCGGGGATCCCGGAGAGCAGAAGATCCCTTTCGAGAACATCACCTTCAAGACAACAGATAATCTCACCATACGGGGATGGTACATGCCCGCAAAAAATTCCACGAAAGCGGTGATTTTCGCCCACGGGAGGGGCGCCAACAGAAACGAGGGGATGCGATTCGCACGATCGCTCCATAATGCCGGCTTTAACCTGCTCACTTTCGATTTCAGAAATTGCGGCGAAAGTGACCGATCATTCAATTCACTCGGCTATCACGAGAAAAAGGACATTTACGCTGCCATTGACTTCCTGATCAACGTTAAGAAGATAACCGCTGTCGGCATCATGGGATGGTCGCAGGGCGCTGCAACCGGCATTGTTGCCATGGCTGAGGATAAACGGATCAAGGCGGGAATCTTCGAGGGAGGTTTTGCGAACACCGTCGATGTGATTGCGGAAACAGCCAGGCGGGATTACGGGCTTCCCCGCTACCCGCTCGTCCCCCTTGTTATCTGGCTCTCCGAGATTCGGGGAGATATGAACGCATCTGAAATTAACGCCGAGGAGAAAATCGGCTCCATCGCCCCGCGGCCGGTGTACATCATTCACGGCGATGCCGACCAGGCAGTGTACTACAGTCACGCAGAGCAGCTCTACAAAGCGGCAGGGGAGCCGAAGCAGCTGTGGACCGTTAAAGGAGGTCCGCATGTCGAGTGCTGGCAGATGAACAGGGAAAAAGCTGAGAGCTCAGTCGTCTCCTTCTTCAAGAGATACCTGTAGATATCCGATCAGCCGATCGGCTAAAAGAATGCAGCAATTCAGCGCCCTCGTTACGCGACGCGGAAGGCGAATCCGTCAGATCTCATGCGGTTACAGTGTAGACGAAATTTCAGCTCTTCTTTACCGTCGAGATCTTCAGCGGAACGTAGAGCGGACAGTAGCCGGTAATACTGGATATGAGAAATGCAAGCGCGATGATACCCAGTATTATTGCAGCGAGGCCGGTGATCTGATTGGTGAAATAGAGTATGCCGATAATTATAGCCAGTGTTATGCGAATCGCCCTGTCGACGCTGCCTACATTTTTCTTCATAACTCATCCTCCTCACAAATAAATGATTTTCTCGAGAAGAAGTCTATCATACATTGATATTTTTCAAGTAATAAAAAATAAAAAAACCGGCGAAAGGAGTGCTCGCGCTCTCAGGCGGCCCCTCAAAACCTCCTTACCAGTCCCCGGTCGAGGAGCTCCTGATTGAGGAATATCCCTTCCCGGGCTAACCGATAACTATCGGTCTCTTCGGGTAAATAGAATATATCGGTGAGGTACCGGTCGTATTTATCGGACTTGTAGGTTTTAATGACCACCTCGGGATTCTCCCCCAATTTCTTCTCTACATAACTTTTCGCCCGCCTCCCCTCCCCGGTGTGAGGCTCCGGCGCGTCGATGCCCCGCAGCCTGAGCTTCTGCCGCGTCCGGGTTTCGAATCCCAGGTCGATGACCGCCCACAGGGTATCGCCGTCGATAACCTCCTCAATGCGGCACCGAAAACTATAGAGCATATCTTTGTCATCTCCCGCTTTTTCAAGACTATATTCACCCTTCCTCTTTACACTCCTGAAAATACTGTTTTTATCTAATTCATTCGGATTTGTAGCAGCAATACTTCTCCAAATGTTGAATCCGCAGTCGACTATCACCCCCCCTTCGGGATACGATATTTTCTCCCGGTCGACGAGCTTATAGGTGTAAAGGGAGCCCCGTTTAAAACCGAGACCTTTGATTCTCTTCCTTTTGTCCGAAAGATTTCTGTTGTAGTCCTGTATTATTCTCCGTATCTGATCTCTGGTAAGCTTCTCATTTACTGCTCTTTTTTCGAGAGCTATTCTTTTCTTATCGTCCTTCACGGAGAGGAGAACCACGTATTTGCTCCACTCCAATTCTCTAGCGGGCTGTAGAATTGAATATGTCACATAAAAATTCCGCATGTGGCAAAGATTGGCATATGAAAATCCGCTCCCCTCTCCGTACTTCTTTATCAGGTCCTCGGAAAGCTGTTTTATAACATACTTTCCGTACTTGGCTTTTACCGACTTCTTCTGCTCCACCTGAACAATACGCTTTCCGATCTGCCAGTAGGCCTTCACCAGGGTGCTTCGGGCATGCTCGTATATTTCTGAAATGTCGGTGAGGAATTTCTGATAAATGCTGCCGGAAATTTCGGTTTTCATTGTTCTATTCCGCGGTATGTTTATTTGTTTCTGGGAATTACTCTCTTGATTGTATCAGGGGGATGAGGGATTGCAATGAAAAAACGGTTTTGGCATGTCGTTTTTCAAAAGGCCCCGAGGGGTTATACTTTTTATATAAAAATAATTTTATAATATTTATTATATATAAAATGAATTATTTATGGCTTTTCTCTTTTGAATAAAGAGTGGTAATCTCCAGTTTACTCAACTGGGTAAGCGCGCCTTTTTGGAATTGGCCCAAAAAGGCCACCGCTCAATCGGCGCGGGGCCTGGTCGCTCACGCGCCGCGACCGGCTTTCTTCACTGTTTCTAAACTTTCAGTATTGTTTATTGATAAATAGTATCTCTGAACCTTCCTTTGCAAGTCCATACTTGCACCTCGGGCTGCGGATAAGCATCCTGCTTGTCCTCGCCAGCTCGAACATCGTGCCCGAGCTCCTTGTAGTAACCGATAACTATCGCTACTGTATTCCCTGCAGGTGTTCATAAAAGATTTCGAAGAACAAGTAACTGGCCGAGACCGAGAATAGAAGGATCCTCCGCGATTTACGCTGAATCCACTTCTCGTTAATTTCCGCGTGATTTTTAAGAGAGATAAACTCGGGCTTGGTGTACTTCTCCATCAGTGTTATCCTGTTGTTTTAAAAACAGGGGAATTTCGGATTACAGGCATTTCATTCCACAGTTCATTATCAATCAACCTGCCGTTTTTTTTCTTTTTCATGCCTCCCCATTGCTTGAAAAAGAATGGGACTTTTTGTCTTACGCACATATCACGAATTTCATAAACCCATTCTTTCTCCATTGTTCTGCTTCCAGGTCCCGATTCACCGCCCACAATAATCCAATCGATGCCCGTCAAATCAATTTCTTCTATTCTGCTCAATAGCGGTTCAAAAGAAATAAATTTTACCTGTGCGCCGCACCTGCGCAAATCATCAATCCGTTCTAAATACATGTCATTCTCAACTGTTACACCCATCCATATGTTTTTTGTCCAATTGAGGCAATTATTGTATTTCATCAAAATATTCGATCTTTTTGTTAATACCTGGAATGTATGCCAATTACATTCATTCATCGTTAGGAATATCTTCTCTATTACATCATACGATAAAGATTCATGAAAGAGATCGCTCATGGAATTGACGAATATCATTTGCGGCCTTTCCCAGCTCTTAGGCAGATCGAATATCTCTTCATGGACTGCAAGCTCAAAACCGTTTTCATATTTTTTCTGCTTCATTGCTTTCAATCTTATTGCCATTCGCTCGGCATAACAGTTCTTGCATCCCTCGCTAATTTTCGTGCAGCCGGTTACCGGATTCCAGCTCGATTCAGTCCATTCGATGGTTGAATTATATGACATCTTTATATCCTTTTCAAAAGATAATCCGCTATTTTAACCGCTGTTTTCGATCCTTTTGGATTGCCGGCCGCGAAACATAAAAGAAACATCGGATTGCTTTTGCTGTTTACCAATTTTGCCGGGAATTTCATCTACTCCCCGCTCAGGCCGTAGAGCTCATACGCCATCCGGACGTTCTTTTTTTCGTATTCTTTGAACTTCGCCTGTTCTTTTCGTATGAAAGATGGTTTTCTTATTCGGTGAGGGAAAATATCTTTGCGACTCAATGTATCCATCCATGGCTTTGCAGGCGACGCCATGCGATTCGTATATGTTCCTTTTTCATCATTCTTCGCTTTCGCTCATTCCATCCATGTACTGCTTCAATAGCCGATTCTTCATCTTTAACACTATCATCATTAGACGAAACCCAGTGCACCGTCGCCAAAAGCTCCATTCCGTACGGCGACTCGAACCCTTCAATAAGATCAACTACTTTTTTGAGCCTTTCATTAGATTCAGCTTGAGAATCCCGATTCTCGGATATAATCCGATCTGCTTCTTCAAGTGCATCGGGTAGCAAAAAAATATTCGTGCCGGGTTTGTTTTCCCCATCGGCAAAACCCTTTATAAAATGCCCTTCGAAGAGGTGTAACACATGCCGCAGGTTATCGGCATAAGGGCCGTATACATCTCTTTGAAAACGAAGACGCAACGGCTCCCCGGCCTCCTGGAGAAAATAAAGAAGCTTGTGAACCTCGAGCAGCGTTAATGTATAACCGAGCACGTTATATTGATTGAGAACATGCAGAACATTTGCCCGTAGGGTATTCATTTCCGGTCGTTTAGTGCGGTTTATCATTTTATCGGCACCCGGCGCATCCTGCGGCGGATATACCAGAAAACATACATCGGGAAATTGTTTGAATGTTTCCTCAATGAGGGGATACACATCATCCCAGTTCAATCCTCCCAAACCGCAACCAAGCGGAGGGATTGCCAGTGAGCGTATTTTGAGCTTTACAATCTCTTCTGCCAGAGCATCAAGTCCCTTTTTTATATATTCAATACGGGTGGACAATTGCCACTGCTTCTTTGTAGGAAAGTTAATTATATACCGGGGCCATATCAGTGATTCCCGATGATAAACATGCATTTTGCCTATGGATACCTCGCCGGCTTTACATGCCTTCCGATATTCTTCGAACATTTCGGGAAAGGCCTTTTTGAACTGCAACGCGACGCCCTTACCCATTATACCTTCGGTATTTACCGTATTGACGAGAGCCTCCACGTCAGCTTCAAGCAGATTGCCGTGCCTTAATTCTATCATGGCATTCTCCTGAAATTAATAATACCATCCCTTTTCAATTTTTACAAGAGGCTTATATGACGCAGCAGATATAATATTGTTTACTCTATTCTTCATATAATCATCGATTACGGCAATGCTGTCAATCAAATTCCAGGGTAAAGATAAATATACGAGAAACTCAGCCTGTTTTCGCCTTTTTCTGTCAAAATCACTATCCGTATTGTGCCAACTCCAATTATATATCACGCTCCAATCCACAACATCCAAATCTGCCAAAGAATGATAGAATGAAGTAATCGCCTCGACCGCGTGCCCATCGGTAAAACACCAATCACAGCCGGCGGAATCTACATTTTCCGCCGAAGATACGAGATAGATAATCTCATTCTGACCGCCAAGATAATTCTTAACGCTGCCGCAATGTATCGCGTAGAGCATCGGTGATCGTTTGCAGAAGTAGAAAGGGACATATTCATCGAGAGCTCCCCTCGCGGATACGGGAACCTGAGTCCTGGCCCGACGCTCTTTTAATGCGCTATAGGCTATACAAACCGAGGATAAACCCCTTCGATTGATTTCCGAATCACTATAGAGACCGTCATGGAGCAATATTTCATTAAGATTTTCGATATGGGTAATGTGATAAATGTATGTCAAACATCCCCCTCTACAATCCGTATCTCTTCCCCGGTCAGGCCGTAGAGCTCACCCTTCGACAGGCTCAGGGCAAGTACACAACGGCCCGGCACTCTCACCACAAGTACGGTCGATCTCCTTTTCGTATTCATTAATCTTTGCCTGTTTTTTCCTTTTCGATATTAGTCGTAATTCGTCACTGTTGTTGACCCTATTGATCTGCATAGTTAGTGTGCTACACTATTGCAAAACTGTACAGGAAATGCAAGGAGTGAAGACACTGTGATGAAAAGAAAAAAGATGCCTGAGCTACAAGAGATTATAATACGACTAAGGAAAAGTCAATCAATTCGCGGCATCAAGAATCAATGGACAGACCCGTACGCTCCGCGGTCAAAATCAAAACCAGGGGTGAAAGCTAAAGTCTGAAAAAATTAGTTATAAAAAGAGAAGGATTGAGAATGAAAACAGATTAGATGTATATTTTAAACTGAGAGGGCCAACATACGAGACAATCCCGGGTCACAAAAAGTGACGGATACCACGGACCTCATCAGAAACACCCCCTACCCAATTCAACCAGGAGGAGAAAAAAGCGTGCTTGATTTTTCTCCCGGAAATTTGTATT
>CAZZCF010000040.1:0-28155 GCA_964652955.1 uncultured Leptospirales bacterium | reverse complement strand
CAGAAGAAAAGCACCCTATAAGCAGATTTCTCATAAAAATCTATACTCCCCTTCTCACCACCTGCCTTGAGAAAAAAAGGAAGGTCGTAATGATAAGCATCGCTGGGCTGATCCTGAGCCTTATCCCCATATTCGGAATTGGAATACCTTTTACCGGTATCACCCTTTTGAAACCCATCGGCTCAGAGTTCATGCCACCGCTTGAGGAGGGAGATCTCCTGTATATGCCGACAACAATCCCCGGCATTTCAACAGCCAAGGCACGCGAGCTACTCATTGAAACCGACCGATTGATCAAGAAAATACCCGAGGTCGAAAAGGTTTTTGGCAAGGTCGGGCGAGCCGAAACAGCGACTGATCCCGCACCGCTGAGCATGATTGAAACGACCATTCTTTTGAAGGATCGCTCCGCATGGCGAGACGGGATGACCGTTGATAAAATTGTAGACGAGCTGGATCGGACGGTGAAGCTTCCCGGTCTCGTCAACGCCTGGACAATGCCTATCAAGACGAGAATCGATATGCTCTCGACAGGAATCAAAACCCCCCTCGGCGTGAAGATCATGGGCGATGATCTGAACAGGCTCGAGATGATAACTAAGAGTCTGGAAGGGCATATCGCCGCGATTCCCGGAGTGAGCTCCGTAATCGGTGAACGGGTAGAAGGAGCAAATTACATCATTTATGAGATAGACCGGAAAAAAGCCGGTCTCTACGGACTGTACATCAGCGACATTCATCAGGTGCTCACCTCTGCCCTCGGGGGTCGCGGCGTTACCGAGATAGTGTCGGGCCGGTATCGCTGGACGGCGAATATCCGCTATCTCAGGAGCTACCGCGAATCCCTCGATGCGCTGAAAAATATCTACATTCCGATCCCCTCGGGAGGAAAGATACCCATTTCCGAAGTTGCGAAAATCAGCATCGAAAAGGGGCCCGGCGCTATCAAGACAGAGAATGCCCGAAAGACGTCATGGCTGTACATTGACACCCGATCCGGTGATATCGGCGGTCTCGCCGAGCGCATTCGGGAACATATCGATTCGATGATACGGGAGAGGAAAATACCCTGGCACGAAGGATATTCATATTTAATCAGCGGCCAGTACGAACAGATGCAGCTCGCCGCCAACAGAATGAAAATTCTCATTCCCCTCGTGCTCCTCATAGTGTTCATTATTCTCTTCCTGCACTTCAGAAACGCATCACATCCGATCTGGGTGATGCTCACGGCAATATTCTTCGCGCCCCTGGGCGGTATCTGGTTCATGTACATAGCGGGCTATAACCGATCGGTCGCTTCAGATGTCGGTTTTATCGCACTGATAGGCCTCGCAGCCGAAACGGGCGTCATTATGCTGGTGTATCTCGATGAAGCGCTCCGGCGCCTGCGTAAAGGTGGCATAGGAACGCTCCGTGAGGCGGTAATCCACGGAGCGGTTCTCCGTGTACGGCCGAAGATGATGACGGTCTTGACCACCATGCTGGGACTGACACCGATATTCTGGGGAACCGAAGCCGGCAACACGGCGATGAGGCGAATCGCCTCCCCGATGGTCGGCGGTCTCATAACTTCAACCGTGGTAACCCTGATTCTCATACCGGTCATATATGAGTGGTGGTATGAGCAGAAACTGAACAGAGATGAGAAATAATAAATACTATCGGCATCCCGACGAGAGCTACTATATGCTTCTTACAGGTTCTGCTTATTTCACAGATTTTAATACTCGCTCACGATGCAATCTGCAGTTACAATCACCGTTTGAGAATTCTTTTAAAGGATAACACATATATTTAGCGTTCGTTTAAACCGTTGATACAATAATTACATTACATTAAAAGGGAGGCATCAGATGCAAAAAGCTCTATCACTTACTGTTGTATGTGCGTTCCTCATCGTGGCCTTCTCTCCCATCTCATGCGGGAAGAGCGACACGAGTGTTCAGTACGGCGACGAGAAGGGCCAGCTTCTCTGCCCTGTCATGGGGAATCCGATTGATAAAAAATACTATGCTGATTATCAGGGGAAGCGCATCTACTTCTGCTGTGAAGGATGCATTGAAGAGTTCAAAAAAGATCCCGAGAAGTATATGAAAAAGCTCGAAGGGGTGACGTTGGACGAAGCACCGGCTGTAAAGCAGGAATAACCGGAGCTGCTTGCAAATCATTCCTTTTCACGAAATTCATCGAAGGCTCTTTCAGGTCAGGTGTCGGTGACAACCCGGAAAAATTGGAACCATTCCATGAAAAGCGGGGTTATATCTCACAGAACGATATAAAGGAGAAGAAGGTATGAGCAAGCAACAGATATTGAAAACAGCACTTGCCCTTGCAGTGCTCATCTTTGCCGTTTCCGCATCAGATCTCTATGCATGGCGCGGCGGACGAAAAGGTGGCCCCTGCTATTCCAGACAGGGATACCCCATGTTCAGACATCTTCAAATGATGAAGGTTGAACTGGGACTTTCCGACAAGCAGGTTGAGAAGATATTTGCCATCAATCAGGAATACCAGAAAAAGTACTTTGCGAACCGCGGGAATCCTGAAAAGATACTGAAACTTCGGCTTGAACACCGGAAAACCGTGGAGAGCGCTCTCACCAAGGAACAGTTGGCGAAATACAAGAATCTCCAGTGCGGATACGGAAACCGGCTCTGGCGAAAGGGCCCCGCCTGGTAATGTGAGCAGTGAGCGTCGCTGAACCATCAAGAGCCAGCGGCGCTCTGCTTCAATTCCACTGATGAGAAGAAATCGATGAACCGATAGTATCTCACTTTGAATCAGGAAATACAATGCTCAAAAAAATGATTGTATCATCACCCCGATGGATCTATCGGGTATACACCTCTTCCGAGAGAAGATCACTATGAAAAAGCTGATAATACTATTTCTGATGATAACGCCTTTTATAACAGCGGATCTCCTCGCCTACCGGGGGCCGAGGAGAGGGCTCAATAAAGGGTACCGTCAATACCATGAGGGTATCTGTTTCGGAGATGAATCGTATCTCAAGGAGCGCCTGAGCCTCAGCGACAAACAGATATCCTCCATCGGCAGGATAAATGCTGCATATAAAAAAGCGCTGTGGGATTTCCAAGAGAAGATACAACCCAAGAGGCTGGCCCTCCGGAAGCTCCTCCTCGTAGAGGAGATTGACCTGCAAAGGGTTCGGTCATTGCTCAAAGAGATCGCGGACCTTGAAGTTGAGATTCGCATGCTCCGGATTCAACATCGCCTGGACATTGAGAAGGTGCTTACAAAGGAACAGCGAGACCGGCTGCGACGTGAACGAAGAATGAAGCGACCCCCGAGAAGAATCTGGGATTAATATGACTGAACGTGAATTTGCAGAGATAGTGAACGATACGAAGGGGATTGTTCTCTCAGCTATTGAAAAGCATCTGAGCAACCGCTTTTCACATGCAATCGATGATGTCGTACAGGAAACCTATCTCCGGGCGTATCGGAGCCTGGTGAACAACTCATTCAGAGATGATTCGAAGCTGAGCACCTGGCTCTATACCATTGCAAAAAATGAATGCTTCAGAATGGATAAAAAGCTTTCCCGTGAAGAGATAAAATTTCAGAAATCCGTTGAAATGGCGAAATTGAGCGGACAGCAGGGAACAGAATTTTCAACAGATATAGCATATCTCCGTGAGCTCATCACACAACTTCCCGAGAAGTACCGATCGGTTATAGAATTGATCTCACTGGGATTCTCGGAAAAGGCAATTGCCGATAAGCTCAACCTGAAGAGGGGAACGGTGAAATCGCGAGCATCACGGGGGAGGGAGATGCTGCAGAGAATAATACAGGGAGGATGATCATGGACGAAGAACGATATAAATCGATTATGCATACGTCGATACAGAACCGCAAGGAAAGCGAACAGTGGAACCTCGATATCGCTTCTCGGGTGCTGGAAAAGAAGCGCATCAGGAGAAAGGTTTTCGCTTATTCCTGCTCCCTTGCAGCGGCGGCAATGGTGATCATAGGATTGACCTTCGGAATCCTCAATAAACCACAGCAGGGTTTATACGATCCGTTTATCAGCAATCAGCTTGCCGGCACCCACGGTGAAGTTTTCGATGAGGATACGGCATATTACTCTGAGCTGCGGAGCGAAGATGTTATTTTCATGAGCGAAACCGATAGTCTGATCAATGAAACGCTCGCCAACAGATAGCGGTGAGCAGATGCGGATCCCCCTGCTCACGGACGAACCGAAAGCCATTACCTTACGGGACCTCAAAGAAAACCGGCATTATCGTTACTCAATCCCCTCAATGTCCATGATGAGCCGCGCCGCCATCCACCCGTTTAGCTGACAGTTCGCCACGCCGAACCATCCCTGTGACCAGTTGCTCGCGATGAAGAGATTATCTATCGGAGTGGCATTGGGAATCTTCTGCCACTGCTCAGGCGATATGTAGAAGCCGTAGGGGATGCCACCCCTGTTCATCGTATACCGCGCGATGGTACGGGGCGTGTAGCCCTCCTTTACCTCAATGTAACCGGGAACGGCAAGCTCAGGTACCACCCGTGCCGCGAGCTGAATGAGCTCCTTCATCTTTTCTTCTTTCATCTTCTGATATGCAACTCTGTCCTCAGGCCATATCTTATAAGCGGAGAATGCGGTGAGAACGACATTTGACTTTCCGGGCGGCGCGTAAATCGGATCACCGTAGTTGGAGTACATGGCAATTGACACAGCACCGTTCTTATAATCTCCCTTCATCATGTTGTCATAGAGCAGACGAGTGACTCTAGACGTGCTGTAGAAGATCTCAGTATCGGTATAGCCGCGCTTTTTGAGATCGATGTTCAGTCCCATGTACACACCGAAAAGGGAATTTGCCGGCTTGAGCTCTTTCAGCCTTTCGAGGTAGTCCTCGGGAAAATACTCCTCGCCGACGAGCTTGAAGACCATCTGATAGGGATCGGTGTTCGAAACGATATACCGGGCGGTATACCGGTCTCCCGATTCGGTCTCAACTCCTTTTGCCATTCCATCCTCGATGATAATCCTGGTCACCAGCGAATCGGTTTTCACCACTCCGCCCAGCTCCCTGATGCGATCCGCATAGGCATTCGAGAGGGCCTGCGAAGTTCCCTTAATATGCGATACGCCATCGGTCAGAAAAACCTCCGTCGCCGCCAGGGGCAGAAGCGCTGTCTGCTCGTGAACCGGAGCGCCGAAGTACATCCACATCTGCGATACCACGGCCTTTATCTCTTCTCCCGTGAAGCACTCATCCATCAGATCACCCGCTGTCTTGTCCATCCATGCGAAAAATATACGCTGTCGCAGGGGAACCAGCATCTTCGTTACGAGTTCCCCGAATCTGCCGTAGCGGAAGAGATTTCTGAGGGTCATGATATCACCGAAGAGGCCGCTGCAGAGCCGGTGATACTTCTCGATACCCTCCGATTCCTCGGGCCATCGCTCCTTGAGCGCTTTCTTATATCCCTCCCAGTTATTCGGCATTCTAATATCAATGCCGGGATATATGGAGCGGTAGAAGTGGGGAAGCTCATATATCTCCACCTTATTTCTTACACCGGCAATATCGAGGAGCTGATACAGGGCACCGTACTTTCCCCCGGATAATCCGCCGGCCATTTCGTGAAGAGACGCATCGAAGGTAAATACTCCCCTCCTGAAGTTCGTGGTACAGCCGCCGACCTTGCTGTGCTGCTCTAACAGTAATACCTTTAAATTCTTCGATGCGAGATGGGCGGCAGCCGAGAGACCGCCCATGCCACCACCGATTATGATCACATCATAGTCGGCTCTATGGGTAGGCCGGCTCTTCTTCGAACAGCCGACCGGAATCGAGAGGGCGAGAGCAAGTGTCAGAATACTCATTGAAGCACAGATGATATATCTTCTCATCGGTTAGCACTCCGTTTATACAGATTAAGAGCATATCTCCCCGGAACGAGAGAAAAATCGAGCAGATATCGGTTCGGTATATTATTCATAATAATCACTGTCATTATTTCAACTGATTTTTTGTGATGTATGCGGTGAGAGATTCTATAACGAGGAGAAAG
This sequence comes from uncultured Leptospirales bacterium, assembly GCA_964652955.1. Lineage (GTDB taxonomy): Bacteria > Spirochaetota > UBA4802 > UBA4802 > JAKQUI01 > CAZZCF01. The sequence goes on along the minus strand of CAZZCF010000040.1, from coordinate 22,092 downwards.
ATTTTCGAATCGAAAATGTCTTGAAATTTTAGACCCCGTAAGGGTTGATCACTATCAACGGAAAGTTGTATCTATTCTTAAGAAAGGCCCGGTATATGGTGAATTTATTTGAGAAAAGGGCATTCGCATGTGTTTTTTCTATCGGGATGTTCTTTGTACTGGCATGCTCCCCTGAAAGAAGCCGGATTGACACCCAGCAGATATCCGGCGTAAATACCTATATTGACGATGAAGATGTAAGGAGGGGCATCAGGAGATCAACCGATACCATGAGTCTTGTTGTCATGTCCCATAAGATTCATGAGGATGCCGGATTACGATGCACTTCCTGCCATCATAAAAAGAAAAACGATTCCAGGATAAAAACATGTGTCCGCTGCCATAAAGGCGTGTCGGGTTCACGGCATTTCCATAAATTCTGTGTTGGGTGCCACCGCCGGAAGGGAGGGCCTGTTGCCTGTGAGGGATGCCATCAAGTCGAGAGAAAACTCAGCCTCGGTAAGGAGATAATAGATACCTATAAAGATACAATAAAGCATACAATGAAATTCTGTGATGATCACGCGAAGAGAGGGGTAAGATGTGATACCTGTCATCACACGGATGTTAAATCAGAAAAGAAAGAAAAATGCAGTAAATGCCATCATGGGTTGTCCCGGATGAGAATAATGCATCTGTTCTGTAAGAACTGCCATAAGGAAAAGAACAGAGAGCTCGGAAAGAGCGGAAAAGCCCCCATCAGATGTGAGGATTGCCACCACGTTCCCGCATCAAAGATGTCGCATAAGAAGTATACAACAGTAAAGCTGCCAAAAACGGGTCACAGGAAACCGGTCATTGCTTTTAATCACCGTTATCACGTGGAAAGATATGGCACGGAATGTATTGACTGTCACCATAAAGGGCAGAACAGGAATTGTTCAGACTGTCATCTGAGAAGGGATCAGGGAGAGATCATAAACATCAAGGGAGCATACCATCAGCAGTGCCATGATTGCCACCGAAAAACGAAAGGTCCAAAAGCCTGCAGCAGATGTCACATACGAGTAAAAGGATAGAAATTTTTATACTCTCATGAATTATGGCCAATAAGAGTTCGGGCTCTCCTTCGCCTCCCCGGCTTGACGATTCCAGAACTCTTAAAGTGTTGGTTATATCTGGTTGAGAATGATTCTGTAAGTGATTTTTGAATACTTGTATTTTTCACAGTAACTATATATGTTTGGGAAAAGAGAGAAAAAACAAATTTTAATCACAGTCTTTTAAAATTTAACATGGAGTATCCTATGAATATTAAAAAATTATTTTTATCAATAATGTTAATTATTATATTTTCAATCCCTCTCCATGCTGTTGACTTCATTATCGGGGCAAAGGGGGGGTATTTTGTATGGAAACCATATTTTGAGGACATCGGCGGTTTTTTCGATAATATCGATACCGGAACCGGTGTTCTCTACGGGCCGGTAATCAGCATTTTATTTACCGAGGATATATCGCTGTCTATCGCAGGACTGACCGGCATACAGTCAACACACTGGACTATGGATTTTGAACAGGAGGGAGACCCTGATGATATCAGGGCTGCAACATCTTACTGGAAATCAGAAAGATATGATGTTGATACGGCATTAAGCTACAGGGTTATGCCGCAGATAAAAATATTTCTCGGATACAAATATCAATATATTGATTCCACAATAAAATATACGGAAGCCAGGACGGATGCGTCCAATCAGCTTACAGATATTCAACATGTAAAAGACGGAATAGAAACAATGAGCAGTGGACCGGCCCTGGGTATCGGCTATTCCCTCCCCTTCGGCAAGGGCTATTTTGCTGCAGTCAATATATCCGGACTGTACATGCTGGGCTATTTCAAATCCGAGAACGATTTTGTCTACGACTATAACAGCGGAACAAACTCCTTTGACAAAGAAAATTGGGATCCATTAAAGGTCGATATACGACAGGCAGGGATAAACCTGGAACCTTCTATCGGATTCATGCCGGAAGGCAGCGGTCTGGTTCTCACCCTTGGCTTACGATATCAGTGGCTGAGGACCAATTTCCAGGATATGAGCCATGAGGAGAAGGATAGCCTCGGCACCAATACCCTGAACGATTATCTCTATGGAGTTTTTGTCAGCGTCCTCTATACATTCTGAATATATTTCATATAGAGGAAAATCCTGCCTCTTCAGGAAACAGCACCACCTTCCCGAAGAAGTTTTTATCTTTGCAGCCTCGGCAAAAACATTCCGGTCCTTTTCCGGTAATACAGATACTCGAACCGGTGAAATTCCAGCATCTGCCGTTCCTCAATTCTGCAGACGATATACCAGAGGGGGATAAAAAGTGCAAGAACCAGAAACCAGATATTTATCGAAAAGATAATTGCAATCCCGATCAATATACAATAGAGAGCAACATACATCGGATGCCGCACCAGACGATAGGGACCGCTCGTGATCAGCTTCTTAATGAAGAGCGCATCGAGCACATGCCGCAGAACCCATATCCACAGCAGAATGCCGAAAATCAGAATAACGGCACCGGCTATCAGTGCAGCAGTGCTCCCGCTTGGCGAAAATCCTCCTTCGAATCTGATCGCAATGACAATCAAGAGGGCAATCTTTATTGCCCAGAGCGCACGCGGGAGTATCTCTACGGCAACGGTTTTTTTATCCATGGAACGAGCCCCGTCGGCAAAATGATATGACGCATCGATTCAAAGGGGATGAGATCATCACAACAGGAACCCAGCTCATCACCGTGCTATGAGAGTGGTGCGCGCATCAGAATAGCCCGGACAAAATTAGTTTTAACTAATATTATTATTATTGAATAATTTGTCAAGTGCAATTTTTTCTGCATGAACCCTTCTCATCAGTGAAAGAATCCTCCGTTCCATCGGGAATAATATCGGTATCAGGTAAATAAACATTTTCACCGGTCAAGGGGATATTATATTAATAGTTTGTTGGAATCCCCTTTTATACGATAGTGACAACCGGGTAAATTTTGAATACTCTTCGCAGCCACCGTCTGGCGAAAGTGCATCAATTTCAAAAAAACTATTGAATAATAAAAGGTGAGCAGCTAGTTTTGACCAGAGGTTTTACCGCAATGACGAGACCGCTGCTCTTCACACTGTATCCCGAGCTCAAGGAGAAGGTGCCCTTCTGCACTTTTGGCAATTATCCGAGTCCCGTTGAAAAGCTCAATGCCCTGAGCAACAAAACCGGCGCTGATATCTGGATAAAGCGCGATGATATCGCCTCACACATCTACGGCGGCAATAAGTGCCGCATGATGGAATGGATCATCCCCGATGCGCTGCACCGGGGGCGGCAGTCGCTGGTGACCTGGGGAGCGCTCGGCTCAAATCAGGTGCTTTCGTCGGTTATTTTCGGGAGGGAATCAGGCTTCAGGGACATCACCGCTGTGCATAATGAGCAGCCCATACATCCCTACGTGAAGCGGAATTTCCTGATATCAACCTCACTCGGGGTAAAGCAGATATTCGCCAGCAATCCGCTTCTCTATCTCATGAAACTCTGGTGGGCATATTTTTCGAAGCTCCTGTCGGGGAAGCGTCCCTACCTCATTCCCCTCCTCGGCTCCTCACCACTATCGGTGCTCTCATATCTCGATGCTGCCCTTGAGCTGAAAATGCAGATTGATGCAGGAGAGTGCCCACGACCGGACTACATTTTCGTCACCGTCGGAACAGGCGGCACCGCTGCGGGGCTCATGCTCGGTGCGAAAATGCTCGGCGATATCGGTGAGGTCATCGGTGTGCGAGTCGTTGAGAAGGCATTCGTCAACGAATGGATGATCGCCTGGGAGATTAATCGGGCGCTCCGATTTCTGAGAAAAAAGGGCGTTCACCTCGAAGAGATTAGTATAAGCCGACACGACATTAACCTCATTCACGACTATATGGGAACCGGGTACGCCGAAAGTACTCCAGAAGCAGAGGAGTCCATCAGAATCGCCAGTGAGAATAATATACAGCTCGATATCACCTACACGGGAAAGACCATGGCGGCGCTCCTCGAATTCGTCAGGGAAAAGCCAAACAAGAAATTCCTCTTCTGGCACACGCTGAATACCGTCGATCTCTCATCATTTACCGAAAAGCTCCCCGATCCAAAAACACTCGATAGCTGTTTTCAGAGATTCTTCTGCGAAGAATAGCGAACTCGCCTTTTAACCAAATAGCACTACAATACCACATTTTAAAGAATGTAGATACATCAGTGAAAAAAATCTAGCATTCCGGATGTAATCACAACACCCTCAGCAATAAAAATCAATCGGCAACGTCTTCATATACATCCGGGATAAATTCGATACGATCAGGACTTCCGGGAAAATGGTTCGCCGCTGCAAAAAAGGGGAACCAGGGTAATCGTTCCGGGGTCATATGTAAAAAGGCAAAAGGGGGCACCGTGCAATGAACTGGGATCTGATCGCTTCGTACTTTGCCATATCGATACTCATCGCAATGGCGATAGTAACATTCTGCGCAATCTGACCGTTGCGGGCCGCTGAGCACTGCTGTCCTCTCTCTTTATTACGCGAGCACTCACCCGCTCATCGTGAGTATCTCTCTCCATCCGCACTCCCGGGTGCAGCACTGCTCCCTGCTTCCTGCCTGAAGAGGAATGAGCCCACAATGGCAATCAGAGAATGAAAAAAGACCAGCGTATACCCGGTGGGAAAATCGTACCGATACGAAATATATATCGAAACGGTATTCACAATAATGCCTATTATCCATGCCGATATCAGGGGATGTCGCCTGATAAATTCCGGCATATACGGCTTTGCACCCATGACAATTGCTATCAGTGCGGGTCCGAGCAGGATAGCGAAGACGACCAGCACGCCGGCCATCTGCACTGAACTGGTTACCGTTGCAGCGAAGGTCAAGAAGAAGATCATCTCCTTTGCAAAGCCCTGTGCCCATTTATTGAGCAGAAAGATGAGTATTCCCAATGCTGAGTAGAGCACAGCCACCATAACGATATCGTGCATGCGGGTGAAGAGGATATCGTATGCCATGAGATTCTGAAATTCCTCCATACCCTGAGGAGACTTCGTGAGGAGAATAAATACGCCGGATATGCCGAAGGCGTAGATCAATCCGATGACCGCTTCGAGGTGCTTCGTCACTCTCGATGCCAGGGCGATCATGATGCCTCCCGCCACGGCAAAGGTCAGTGATAAAAAATACATCCCCTTTCCATGAAATGCCAGCAGGGCTATGGCGGCCCCGAAGGCCGCCATCTGCCCGACAGCGAGGTCGGTAAATATTATTCCCCGTCCGATTATCTGCAAACCGAAATAAGAGTGGATGCCAAGGAGCACGACCGAAACGAGGAAAGCCGGCAACAGAATATCTATCATCGGGTTAACCTCCTGACAATCTCATCATAGAGAGAGACAATATCATCCGCTTCATCCATCGCCCTGACATCATGGGGAAGAACGAGAACCCGAGCGTTGGTTCTGTCGGCAACGAATCTCGACGGACCGACAGAATGATAGACATCCTGAAGAATGAATTTCACATTCCTGTTCTTCACCTTCTGTATTATCTTGAGAATATGCCGTGAAGTCGGCGGTATGCCGGGGAGCGGTTCCAGCTCGCCGGCAGACACGATACCAAAGAAAATCAAAAAATAGTCGTGTGAGCGGTGATACTGCACCACCCGGACGCCCTTCAGCGGCTTCAGCGCTTCTTTCCACTGTGATATCTTACTCTGCCACAAACCTTTGAAATCGGCATAATTTCCCCGATAGAATGAACAGTGGCTACCGTCCAGTTCGCAGAGCTTTTTCATAATCACCCGGGCCATAATCAACACGTTTTCGGGATTCAGGTTGAAATGGGGATTCCCGGCCGGATGAATATCACCCTGTGCCCGTGAAACCTTATCGGGGACCTGAATCAGCTTAACATGAACAGAGAGATCAACAAAACCGGATCTGCCCGGTTGAATATTCGCATTACGGGAATCCCTGAGAAGGGGTGGCACCCATCCTATCTCAATCTCTGCACCGTTGATGATGAACAGGTCCGCCCGGCGGAGCTTCATAATGAGTGAGGGCCGGGGAACGATGTGATGTGGATCGCGATTGCCCCGTGCGAGCGCACGCACGCTGACCTTCCCCTTCCCGATCTTTTCAACTATATCAGCGATATATGGATAGGTCGTAACAACACGCATCCTTGCAAAGGCCGTGCTTGATAATATAAAAAATGATAGGAGAAGTGTGAATACTATCCTCATTGTGCCCTCCTTAAAATTTATGAGCGCCATGGGCGCCGATGGCAAGATTGCAGGCAAAGACTATCTCATGAACGGTCTTCCGCTCATCGGCATAGTACTTTGTTCGGTCATGATTGTACTGCAATCGAAACCGTGAGAATTCGGTAAAGTTGTACTCAATCATTGCAGCATAGCGGTCGGTGTTCTCAGGCAATTCAGTATCCCGCACGTCGTCACGGGAGACCTCATTCCGGTGCAACAGATCGTATCGAACGCCGAAGCGCCATTGGAGAAAGGGTTTCACAACGAGCTGAGCATACAGTCCCGACTGCTTTTTCTCGAGATCCGATCTCGTGCCGTTAAACTCATACTGTGATCCATGCATATCCCGATAGAGATACTCGCCCTGCAGAGAAATATACCGGTAGGAGTCGATGAGATACTTAACAGTCAGATCGGCGCCATAGACGGCGGTACAGGCGTCAATCGCAAATCCGTCCGCATCATCATTGACGCCGTTCTCTATCCGCGCCTTTCCCACCGCTGATGATACTCCTGCAAGCACAATAAGATCATCGGTATCGAGGGAGGTTTTGATAAAACCCGTATAGAGATTCGGCTCCCTGCTCCGGTTTATGCGGAGGCCGCTCGCCTCGACGGTGAAGCCCTCATTTCCGAAGCTCGTTTCGTTCTCACCTTGGAGGATCTCACCACCGATCATCAGGTAAAAGTCAAAGGGGGCAAGCCAGGTGATCTGCACGCCCTTTTCATCAATTCCATCACCGAAAAAAGCGTTATACACTACCGGCAGGTCGTTGAAATCCCAGAAGTGCTCGTGCTGCGGGTTCAATCTCCCGAAACTGCTGAGGAACTTTCCGACTTTCAGCTGCAGATCCAAGGGCAAGCCCCTCGTTGAAAAATACAGCTCCTCAACGGAGAACGCCTCTTCCTCCAGTGTGAAATTCGCAAAGAGATCAAAGTAGGGATCAACGGCGGATTGAAGATTCAACTCGCCGTAATTGAGATTGAATCCCCGCCCTGCCGAGTCACTGTAGTCAAACAACCCCTTATCCTCATCGAAACTGCCATGTGCATCCATCAAGCCGGGGATCACATACTGCTGATACTCCTCATCCCTGACATCACGATAGGCATATGAGAAGTCCATTATCAATGAGATGTTGGGAACAAACTTGGGCTGTGCAAAGGGTGAGCTGTACTGCGGGTTATAGGTATCTTCATCATCATCCTGAGAAAATACAGGATGTACGTTGATAAAGAGCAGCACAACAATTGCAAAAACCACATGGCATCCTGTAAAAAAAAACTTCTTGCTATTATCCATCAAAATACCCTTTCAATTCTGAAGCTTAAATCTGTGAACTCTGAAACTGATAGAGGAGCAGAGAAGATGTTATTCAGAGAAATAACATCAAACCCTTTCAGCAAAAAAATTCCAGTTCAATTGCTGATTATGAAACAGAAATATTTTGATGGGGGGAAGGAGGAGCTCTGATCGGTATTTCCTGAAAATTGATTTGAGATATAAAATTCCTGAAAAAGGTCCACTCGATTTCAATTTTCAGATGTTCATTATAAAATAACAAAGGAATCTCGATGCTATCACCGATAGCGTCAAGGGACTTGCAGAAAATATCAAATTTGATCCCGATATGCGGATCAAATACCTCCTTCGGCAGTAAAAGGGTGAGCAGGGAAACACCCAGAATGACGAGAGCCATTACCCTTTTATGTTTTTCATGTCCGGTAATCATACAAATCAATCAAAAATACCATGAATGGTTGTGAGAACGCCAAATAGTTATCGGATAAACCTAACGATATTTCCATTTTTGTCAAATCTTTTTATGTGATGGGATTTCTTTACACCGTTATCGCGCCTCGCCTATCCAACCGGCACCGGAAGCGGCACCCGGTATCGTCCGTTTTTAGAATCAGTCCCGCTCAGACCAGAGATAGAGGGTGGGCAGGAGGAGAAGCGTCAGTATGGTCGATGAGATAACGCCACCGATAACGACGGTCGCGAGCGGTCGCTGTACCTCGGCTCCCAGCCCGATATTATAGGCCATCGGCAGGAATCCAAGCGCTGCGACGAGCGAGGTCATGATAACCGGCCGGAGCCGAATCAGCGCACCGGAAAACACCGCTTCACGAACGCTCTTTCCCGCTTCACGGAGCTGGTTGAAGAGGCTCACGAGAACCATGCCGTCGAGTATCGCGATGCCGGTCACGGCTATAAAGCCAACACCCGCCGAAATACTGAAGGGGATCCCACGCAGGAAGATGAAGATGATACCACCGGTCACCGCGAAGGGGATGCTGCTGAAGACAAGAAATGCCTGATTGAAGCTATAGAAATTTCTGAGAATCAGGAGGAAGATGACGGCGAGAACAACAGGGATGATGATATACAACCGTCTCCGCGCCGACTGGAGGTTTTTGAACTGGCCGCCCCAGCTGGTGGTATATCCCTCCGGGAATTTCATGCCTGCGGCAATCTTCTCCTTTGCCTCGCTGACAAAACTCTCGGTATCGCGATCCCGGAGATTGATTGAAACTGCTGCATACCTCTTCGATCTGCTCCGCGCGACGGTGGTCACCTGCTGCCGCTTTTCTATTTGTGCCAGGGTGCCAATCGGAATGGTGCCCCCCTCGGGAAATCCAACCGGTATTCTCTCAATATCCGCCACGTTCTTTCGAAACTGATCGCTCAACCGAACGACGATGGGAAAACGCTTGTCATCTCTGTAAAAATATCCCACCGCTCTCCCATTCATTGCGATCTCAAAGGCATGGTTCACGTCCTGTATATTTATCCCGTATCGTGAAATGCGATCATAATCAAGCACCAGGTCGAGAACCGGGCTCTTTCGCAGAGCGGTGAGGGGATCCATTTCCACCGTTTCTGCACCCGACACCGTCGCAAGAATTTCCTGTGCACGATTCACCATGCCGTAGAGCTGATCAAGATCAGGACCGAAAATTCGCAGGGTAATATCCGCCCTGCTCCCTTCGAGGATCTCGTTAAAGCGCATCTCGATCGGCTGCGTCATCGATATTTCCTGACCGGGAACGGTTTTATCAACACCTTTTCGTATATCTTCGAAAAGCTCATCCTTCGTCCGTCGTCTGCCATTCCGCACCTCCGGCCACTTTGCGAGATCCTTGTTGAGAATGCAAAAGGTGTCGGCGAAGTTCACTCCCATGGGATCCGTTGCGCCCTCGGGAGTTCCCATGCGCGAGAAAACATGGCGTATCTCCGTAAAACCGGCGATGACATGCTCGGATCGCTTCTGTTGTTCAACCGATTTATCGATTCCGATACTGGTATCACGCACGAGACCGATGACTATATCTCCCTCGTCGAGCTGAGGTATAAAATCGGAGCCGAGATTGAAGAACATCAACACCGAAATCAGGATGATGACAAGTGTCGGCAGAACTATCAACTGCCGGCGATCGAGCGAAAAACTGAGGACCGGCCGATACCACCTGCTCAACCAGCTGAAGAAGAATCCCTCACCCTCCCGGCGTGAGGGCTTGATGAAATACGTCGCCAGAACAGGCATCAGCACAATGGCGATGATCAGGCTCGCACCGAGTGCATAGAGCACCGTTGCTGCCATGGGCTCGAACATCTTCCCCTCAATACCCGAGAGGGAGAGAAGGGGCACATACACTACCATGATAATGAATACGCCGAAAGCGGTCGGTTTGCTCACCTCGCGAGCTGCATCGAGAACCTCCCCGAGGCGCTCCCCGAAGCTCAGCCGCTGTGCGCGTTCCCCGATCGTCTCAAAACGCCTGATAATGTTCTCAATCATGACGACCGATCCGTCGACGATGAGGCCGAAATCGATTGCTCCGAGGCTCATCAGGCTCGCCGAGATGCCCGATTGAATCATGCCGGTAAAAGCACAGAGCATCGAAAGGGGAATGGCCATGGTAACGATAATGGCGGCGCGAATATTGCCCAGAATGAGAACCAGAATGACGATAACGAGCAGCCCCCCCATGGTAAGGTTTTCGATAACCGTATCGATGGTCGCGTTGACAAGAAAGCTGCGGCTGTAGAGCACCTTGAGCTCAACATCCTCAGGCAATTTTATAGTACGGGTCTTCTGCTCGACATCAAGCGCCACCTCGCGGCTGTTTGCTCCGATACGCATCAGAACCGTGCCGAGCACAGCCTCCTCGCCATTATAGGTGGCCGCGCCGAGCCGCTGCTCATTTCCCTCAACGATATCGGCAATCTGCCGAAGCCGTATCGGTTCGCCATAGACATTCAGCCTCACCGGGATGTTCCCAATCTGCTCGAGCTCATCTATCCTGCCGAGGGTGCGCACGATAATCTGCAATCCCTCCTGCTGTATGTAGCCACCGCCATAATTCTCACCCAGATTCTCAATGCTCCGGATCAGCTCATTGCAGTTTATCCCGTAAGAGTCCATCTTGATCGGATTGACATTAATGTGAATCTGCCGCTTATACCCGCCGTTTGACTCAACCTCGGCAACGCCGTCCACTGATTTGAGTATCGGCTTGATGTGAAGATCCTGAAGGCTTCGGAGATATATCAAACGCTCCTTCTCAGGCCGCTTCGAGAGGGCACTCCCCTTTCGGGGAACAAGCGTATACATAAATATCTCGCCGAGACCGGTGGACAGCGGTCCCAGCTCCGGCGTGATTCCCGGTGGAAGCATCTCACGCACATTCTGAAGACGTTCGAAAACCAGCTGCCGTGCAAAGTAGATATCGGTATCATCGCTGAATACAACAATTATCTGCGAGAGGCCGTACTTGGACAGGGATCGGATATCCTCCACCTCGGGAAGCCCTGCAAGCTCTGTCTCGATGGGATAGGTTACGTTTTTCTCAATCTCCTCAGGGGCCAGCGCGCCGGTTTTCGCATTTACCATGACCGAGATATTGGTGATATCGGGGACAGCATCGATGGGAAGCTGTATCATGGAATAGACACCGAGAACGACAAGCACCAGAAATATCAGGAGTACCAGGTGTCTTGAACGCAAAGCCCACTCTATTATTCGGTCAATCATCGGATGGCTCTTCTCCCTGATGATCAGTGATAAAGATAATGGTGGAGTATGCTTCCATCAGTTTTACCTGCGCGTCAAAAACAGCTTCGATTAATTCATGGCTCTGCGCATCCATCTCAAGATAGGTCTGCAGGGCAACCCGACCCCTGCGGAATTCCCGATCGGCATACCGCATGGATTCCTCAATGGAGTCGATGTCATCAATCGAGAACTTCTTGATTAACGAGCCGTACAGTTGATACTCTTCAAAGAGACTTCTGAGCTCGGCACGGATCTGCTTCTTCGTATTGAGCAGAAGTGCCCGGTCCCGCTCCATCCGAACACGACTCCGCTCAATCGCATACCGGTTTCTCTGGAGGAGGGGAAGCGGTATGGAGATGCCGCCACCCACAACTCTCTCCTTTTCGCCCACATCCTCCTCATCGTAAAAGAGAGAAAAGCCGAAATCGGGGTACCGCTCCCGTTTCGAAAGCTCCAGCTCCTTCTCCGATCGCTTCACTGCTTCATTCTGTTTCCGCACCGCATAACTCTTCCGTTCGGCACGCTTTAATAGCTCAGATAAATCAAGCGCCGGTGCTTCGACGTACCAGGTCACCCGAACATCCGGGAGCATCTCCGTCGGAAACCCGGTATAGACATTGAGCCTGAGAAAAGCAACCCGCACATCAGACTTAACCCGAGAGAACTCCCGCTCGAACATGAGCCTTTTGGCGTGTATTATTTTATGCTCAATGACCCTCTGTGGTGAAACGACCCGTCTTCCCCGCATATAGGCGTCAATTAATCTGAGTCGCCCGAGTCTCCTCTCCGCATGCTCTATCTTCCGAAGATAAGCGGCGTACTCACAGGCGAGGAGCATAACCTTGTGGCGAACATAGGATCGCATCTCCTCATAACTGAGCTGAGCCCGATTCTCCTCAAAGCTCACTATCTCTTCTCGCAGTCGCTGCTTCCCCGGATAGGGTATATTCTGTTCAAGACTGAAGCCGTACAGATGGCCGGATCGCTTCTGAACAGACTTTCTGCCCACCCGAATGCCCACCCTGGGATTTTGCCACTTCGCGGCATCATGCTTCCCGTACCGAAACTCATCTATTCCGAGCTTCGAGGCAGTGAGCAGCTCATACTGAGAGAGCGCACGGCTGATAAGGGTATCAACGGTATAAAACTTTTCATTCTCTTCGGCAGAGAGGAGCGCACAGAAGAGAAGGAGCACTGCAAGGGATAGGAGCGCATGTACTATTTTCTGCGGTATCATCATTCCCTAGAGCCGATCCTCCAGCTGCACTTCAATCTTTTCCACCCTGTCGCAGTCCCGCTCGTAGAAGAATGAACCGGCAAAGAAGAGGATGCCGGCGATGAAAGTGAAGAGGGGAAGAAGGGTCAGCGCGGTTTTAATGTCGTATCTATCTGAAACCATGCCGACGAATATCGGCCCCAGAGAGCTTCCCAGAACATGCTGTATGATGACGCAGATACTCAGAGAGATGGCCCGGAGACCCGGATGGACAACATCCTGGGTAACCGAAACAGCAGCGGGGACAAAGGCGACCGTGGTAATACCGGCAATCATCAGAGTGATATACTGAGCGGTCCCCTCGAGAAGGAGGAAGGCGATCAGGATGAGCACCGCAGTTATTGCTGAAGAGAGTGCCGGGAAGAGGAGCCGACCCTTCGGAACTTTCTGAAACCACTTGTCGGCGAGCAAGCCCCCCAGCGGAGCTCCGATGATAGCCATGAACATTATCGACCCGCTCTTGACGCCTGCACGGCTCATGTCAAGCAGCTCAAATCGATGATAATAGGTCGGAAGCCAGCTCATGAGGGAGGTGGTGACAAAAACGCTTGCCGCAAAACCGAGGTTGGTGCAGATGAGGGAGCCGTTTCGGGTAAACTGTCGAATGATATCCATACGGCTCATGTTTACCTTTACGCCAGTATCATCGCTGCGAACGAGCGCAACGGTTTGATAATCACGCACCCAGAAGAACATGATTGCTACAATCAGACCGGGGATTGCGACAATTCCGAAGGCATGTCGCCAGCCGAAATTCTCTGCAATAACACCGCCGAGGATTATGCCGATTGCGCTTCCCATGGGTATCGATGCGTTCCAGATGCCGAGTATTCGCGCTCGCATCTCCTCGGGGAAAATCCCTGAGATCATTGCCGTGCCGCCGGGGGCGTATCCGGCCTCGCCGATGCCAATAATTGTTCGCGCGGCAAAGAGCTGGGTAAAGCTTTTTGTCAGCGCACAGAGAGCCGTTGCCATGCTCCACAGAAGCGCCATGATACCGATGCTCTTCTTTCTGCTCCATCGGTCAATGAGAATGGAAACGGGAAAGGTGAACAACAGTATTGACCAGTATACGGCAGAGACGAGCATGCCGCACTGCGTATCGGTTAATCCCCACTCACTCTTGATATAGGGGAACAGGGAGACGACAACAAGTCGATCGATATAATCGAACATGTAGAGGAGGAAGAGGAGAATGAAAACATAGTAAGCGTACCCCCGTGAGGGCCTTTCACCCTTTTTCTCTGTCATATTGTACCCTCGGTGCTTTCGTTTGTCCGCATACAATAATCGATATCTTCTTATTCACCTATGAAATCTAATTAGTCAATCACTTTTCTATCAATCACTTTACGGAAACACATTGAACGAGGAGCACGCACAACCTGCATAGCTAATTTGTATTGACGTCATAGCATGATAACCCATAAATAATAGGCACTACCACGTTCGCCGGGAAATGAGATGAAAGTTACGACAATCAGCGTGCCGCTTAACCCACCGAGAAACCCCGAACAGTATCAGATAGACTTCCGGAGAGGGCTCTGGGCCTTCTACTTTTTCGGCTCCTTCTTCTCCCTGGGCAGTGCAGGCGTTCTGATAACAGCAGCGATGCCGCCATACGAGCCTAGACTGATCGCATTCAAGATCCTCTTCGGCGTTCCTTTCTTCGGTTTTTTTGCCTACTGGTTCATCTCGAAGGGAATGCGTCGATACCGGGAGAGAAGAACGGTTTTTCGGGAAGGGATTCTTCGAAAAGGCACCGCAATCCATCACGGAAGAAAGTTCGTTCCCTGGAGGAGCACTCGCCATTACACCGTTACGGTGAGAATAGCTCTTGATGAGGGGAGCATCGATTCTGTGATCGTGAGCTGGGATCGCAGTATTTACGAAAGGGTTCCGCTGGGCGATCAGGTTCATGCGTTTGTTCACCCGGAAACCCTCTCGGTTTTCATTCCCGCAGAAATCGGTGTCGCTGTTCGCTTCTAGATACCGTTGCAGCAAACACATCGTTGAAAGCAATCACCTCTCCCTTGCGGTTGCCATCCTGAAAAGAGAAACCGCGCGCAGCATCAGGAAGAGCCAGATGTCGGATGAGTTTACGATACAATCTCAATTTATAATTGATAATATATTTATAAAGTATAAGAATGGTGTTTTACCTCGGCGAGGACAGAGGGAATTCATGAGAACCTTTCTGTATATTGCTCTGTATATTGCTGCCATTTTCCTGTTCAGCTGGATTATCTTCGGCTTTGATAATATCGGGATGATGCAGCCGCTCCTCCCGCCGCTCATCGCCATCGGGTTCTCCTTTATTACGAAAAATGTCATATTCAGCCTCTTCTGTGGAATCTACGTCGGAGTCATATCCTCTATCGGATTCACCGGCATCGGTGATTTTATGTCCGCAACCGGTAAAGGGTTGTTGAGGCTCGGTGATACCTATTTCGTCAATGCCATTGCTGACCGTGATCACGCGAGCATTCTCACCTTTACCGCTACTGCCGGCGGCATGATTGCCGTCATTGCTCGTTCCGGGGGGCTGAACGGGATCGTCGAGAAAGTGTCGCGCTTTTCGAGAAGCGCAGTGTCAACGCAGGTCCTTACCAACTTCATGGGAATCCTGATATTCTTTGATGATTACGCCAACCTCCTCATCGTCGGAAATACCATGCGCCCCCTCTCCGATAAATATAACATCTCGAGGGAGAAGCTCTCCTTTATCGTTGATTCCACCGCAGCGCCAATTGCATCGCTCATGATCATTTCAGCATGGATCGGTTACGAGCTGGGGGTAATCGGTGATTCGCTGAAAGGATTGAATATGCCAACCGAGGCATACATCCTCTTTCTGAACTCCATTCCCTATCGCTTCTATGCCATTATCCTGATCATATTCATCTTCCTCATGGCTGTCATGAAAAGGGATTTCGGTCCCATGCTCAATGCCGAACAGCGTGCCCGCTCGAAGAGGCAACCGCTTCGTCCGGGATCGATACCCCTTTCGAGCGATGCCGTGACCCGCCTTGATGTCCCGGAATCCATCCCGAAGAGATGGTACAATGCCGGCATTCCCATTCTCACTCTCGTTATCGTGACCATTGTTGGAATTTACTTCTCAGGATTCTACGCCATTGCGCAGAAATCAGGCTTTGCCTCCGCTGAAGCTGCAAGTCTGCGCGATATTCTCGGCAAGGCGAATCCCTTTGCCGTCCTGATATGGGGTGCGCTGAGCTCATCCATCGTGGCGATTGGAATGGTTGTCGTGCAGAGAATCATCTCCCTCGGTGATGCCTGCAAATCATGGATCGACGGCGTTCATTCCATGGTACTGGCGATGATCATCCTGGTAATGGCATGGTCGCTGAGTGCCGTGATCAAGGACCTGAAAACGGCGGAGATGGTCGCCTCCCTCACCGGAAACATCTTGAAGCCGGAAATGCTCCCCGTGATAACGTTTCTGCTGGCCTGTATCATATCATTCTCAACCGGAACCTCCTACGGCACCATGGGTATCCTGTTTCCCCTTATAATTCCCCTCTTTCACAAGCTCACGGTTGCACAGGGAGTCCCCTTCGAATCGGTTGAGCACATTCTCAATGCAACAGTCGGAGCGGTGCTCACCGGCGCAATTTTCGGGGATCACTGTTCCCCCATCTCAGATACCACGATATTAAGCTCGATGTGCTCGGCCGTGGACCATCTCGATCATGTAAAAACGCAGATGGTCTATGCCCTCGTTGTTGGCGCTATTGCGATGACAGTCGGGTACCTCCCGGCCGGATTCGGCATCAATCCCTATATATGCAATATCGCTGGCATTATCCTGATAGCGGGAATTCTCATTCTGCTGGGAAAGAATCCGGAAAAGCTCCGGGGAGATGAGCGCTGAACGGCTCATCACCTGCCCCTCTCCGAAGAAGCGGTATCATTCAACCCATTAAGAGTGAGGCGGTTTCTAACAGAGACCTCCGAAGGAGAAGCGAAATGACGCTTGCAGCGGCACATCGAACATGCGAAGGCGCTTCTACAACTGAAATGTAAATGTTCCCGAGCAGCTCCCTTTCGTATGCATGTAACATCCTTTGATGGGGGGATCAATGGTATAACTGAGCCCCAGACTGTCGAACCAGCAGGCGAGACGGTATATCACGCCACA
This sequence comes from uncultured Leptospirales bacterium, assembly GCA_964652955.1. Taxonomy (GTDB): domain Bacteria; phylum Spirochaetota; class UBA4802; order UBA4802; family JAKQUI01; genus CAZZCF01. The sequence continues at coordinate 5,268 of CAZZCF010000040.1, read as the reverse complement.
CTCATAACCCTCGAGAGCACCGATACGCTTCATTCCCACGTAGGCGAAGCAGTTCCCCTTCTCCCACTCCCAGCGAAAGACATTCTCAGCAGGAAAGCTGAAGGTAACTTTCATGAATTCAGGGATTATCAGTTCTGTCGCACCGACGATGAATTCCTGCAACTGTTTCGCGGTACTGATATCATCCTCCATCCCGAGCGTCCGCTTTATACGCCGTATCTCAAAGGGTGCCAGTGCCTTGATCGCCGCCCTGTTGAGCCTGTTGGCTGCTTCGATGCCGTACTCCTGAAAGCAGTGATAAAACCACATCCCGTCGTGAGTCATCCATCCCTGGCTCAAAAGCTCTTTCAATTCTCTCTTATCAATGCGATCGAGCACGCCCATGCCTCTTCTCCGGTAACACTATTTCACTCCATCCTCCCCGGTGACAATCCGCTCCTCTCGCTATGAGAGCTCATTCAGCACCGCTTGAGCGACATCCATGGTGGAGGCGGTTCCCCCCTGATCCCGGGTGAGGGTTTCCCCTTCCCGATATACGGCAGCAACCGCCCGTTCCAGCGCCTCCGCTTCCTGCCGCATATCCAGATAGTCCAGCATGAGCTTTGCCGAGAGGATGGTTGCGGTGGGATTCACGATATTCTTTCCGGCAATATCAGGCGCTGATCCGTGAACGGACTCAAAGTAGGGCACCCTGCCTCCGACATTGGCACTGGGAGCCATTCCCAGTCCACCGATGAGCTCGGCAGCCTCATCGGCGAGAATATCTCCATACATATTGGTGGTAACGACAACGTCGAATTCCTCCTCCGGATACACGAGCAATCGGCGCGACATATCATCCACGTAATAGTGATTATAGCTGAGCTCAGGATGTTTTTGAACCTCCTCACTGACTATCCGCTGGAAGAGGCCATCGGTTTGCATGAGAACATTGGATTTGGTAACGCAGGTTACCTTTCCGGGATGATTATCCTTTTTGCGCTGCAGGGCATACTGACAGGCATATGCAGCCATGCGCCCCGCACCCTGCTCGGAGATGAGTCTGATGGCAAATTTGCCTTCACCGAAATCCTCGACGGACTTTCCGAGCAGGCTCTTCAATTCCGGCATGCCCTCTCTCAGAACATAGAGATCGCCTTCGAAAAAGCTGTACATCCCTTCGCTGTTCTCCCGCAGGATAACCAGATCGAGCCCGGTCGGATCCTTCAGACAGCTTCTGGCGCCGGTATAAAATTTCATCGGTCGAACATTCACGAAGTTGTCGAGGACCCACCGCAGGTATGCGAGAACGGCGATGCTCGTTGGACCGGTTGCTCCGAACAGAATGGCATCAGCCCCATCGCACTCCTGTCGGGTCTCATCGGGAAAAGCATTGCTGTATTTTTTATGAGCATCTTCGCCGGCAGGTGGTTTCAGAATTTCCAGATCGAATGTTTTTTCGAGAACATGGCAGGCTGCCCCTACGACTTCAGGACCGACACCGTCACCGCCCAGTGCAACAATACGCTTTCGTGCCATCGAACGTCCTCCTTCATGAAATCATAACATAATCAACACCGGTATATCAGCCACAACAATACGTCAAGCGGAAAGAGGACCAATCATGCACCGGATATCATTCACCAGTTCCCCTTTTTCGCTTGCTATATGTGTCCCCTTTCTTCAAACTTGACCGTGAGGGAATATAATACACTTCGATAGAATTCGCTGGTATATTGACAAGTGATCGGTGATTAGTGAATGGTGATCAGCGATACGGAAGTGACAATCTCATGACCCGTTACCCGTCACTCAGAACTGATCATCTGATTGCTGCTCCCGGTCAGATGATTTTACTATTTACCATCTTTACTTCATTGTAGGAATCACTTTTCCAGAATAATACCATACTGAACTCGAAGCTGCATTGTATGCCATGTGTCGCTGTATACCGGTGTGTTGCTCTATGAACTGGAAGATCTTCAGCATACTCTTTCTCGCAATCTTCACCTCAATGATGGGGCAGGGACTGGTTGTTCCTCTGCTGCCATCCTTTGCACACGAACTGGGCGCAACCGGGCTCTATATCGGATTTATTTTCGGCGCCTTCTCGCTCTCGCGGACAGCCTTTCTCCCCTATTTCGGCCGCCTCTCCGATATGAAGGGGAGAAAGCCGCTCATCACCGCGGGACTCTTCTTCTACTTCCTGGCTTCGATTGCCTATCTCCTTTCACAGAGTGTGAACCATCTCATCCTGATACGATTTCTCCAGGGAATCGCATCGGCAATGGTCCTGCCGATTGCACAGGCCTATGCCGGAGAAATCACTCCTCCCGGAAGGGAGGGGTGGATGATGGGAACGCTCAACATCGCTCTCTACGGAGGATTAGGCGGGGGACCGATTCTCGGCGGCATGCTCAAGGACGCCTTTAACATCCGGGCATCCTTTCTCGGCATGGGATTTGTGTGTATATGCGGTTTTATTCTGTGCGCTCTTCTGCTCCCGCCGAGAGATCAGGAACATATACGGATTCGAAGCAAGGAGCCGGTGCACTACCGGGAACTGTTCAAAAACAGATATATTGCTGGAATTTTCCTCTTCCGTTTTATCGGAACCATCTGCATCGGAACAATCTGGGCTTTTGCCCCCCTCTTCGCGGATAGTATTTTTGGATTCTCCAGCTTCGCAATCGGCATGGTCATAACCCTCAGCGTCCTTACGAGTGCCGTACTGATGGCTCCGATGGGATACCTTGCTGATAACATAAATAAGCTCGTCATGCTGGGACTTGGCGGCTTTATGACCGCACTCGCCATGATTATTTTCACCGTTGCACGGGAATCGTGGATGCTTTTCGCTGCGAGCATCATTCTCGGCATCGGTGGCGGTATCGCCGTTCCCACCGGATTGGCGATCACGGTTATCGTGGGGCGGTTAAAGGAATCGATGGGTTCAATCATGTCCATCATGATAATGGCCCACAGCTTCGGTATGATTATTGGTCCCATACTCGCCGGCATCATGATGGATTTCATCGATATACGGATTGCCTTTGCCGGCTCCGCGATACTCATGGTACTGGCAACATTCGCGACGCTCTTTATGATGCGCTCGCTTCATCTACTCGAACAGGAAGGATAAACCTGTCTCGAACAATCGGTATATGACTCACGTAATAGATCTTGACTTTTTTACGGAAAGATGCGAATTTCCCCTCTGAAGCAGAAGGCAGGAACAGCGCAAATTCTGTTGCGAGTATACTTCCGAAGTGCTCAGCTTTGCTGAGGTAAATGCAAACAGGGCATACTGTTACCGCATCCGTGTAAACTCGAGGGACATCAGCACGCCATGGAAGAGATACGAATCATCGCGCCCACCGGCATACTGGGATACAGCTTTCCGCAGGAGTCACTTGAGGAGGGAATGCGGCGCAATCCTCACGTTATCGCCGTTGACGGAGGCTCAACAGACGGCGGCCCGTACTATCTGGGGATTGAACCGGGTGTCGGTTCAAGCAGCTCAACCGCATCAGCTTTTCTCGAACTGCTCAGAAAAGATGTCCGCCCCCTCCTGCAGGCAGCATCAGAAGCGGCGATACCCTTTATTATCGGCTCAGCGGGAGTCGCCGGTGCCGATCTGCATCTTGCCATAACGGTGCAGGTCATCCGGGAGATCGCAGAGGAGCTGGGAATTCATTTTCGAATGGCCGTCATTCACGCCGAGATTGACAAGGAATATGTCAAGTCGAAACTTCGCGAGGGCAAGGTTACTCCCCTGGGTCCGGTGCCCGAACTTACCGCAGAAGAAGTTGACGCGAGTATCCGCATCGTCGGCCAGATGGGCATAGAACCCTTTGTTCGAGCGCTTGAATCGGGGGCGCAGGTTATCGTTGCCGGCAGAGCAAATGATCCCAGTATGTTCGCCGCCCTCCCCTTTCTCAAAAACTTCGACAGAGGACTCGCGCTGCATATGGCCAAGATACTGGAATGCGCCGCACAGTCTGCCGAACCCGGTAGCAGCAGCGACTGCATGTTCGGCACTCTGAGACCGGATCACTTCCTCATCGAGCCGCTGAACCCACAGCGCCGGTGCACCACAACCTCTGTCGCCGCGCACAGCCTCTATGAAAAAGCGGACCCGCTCCGTCTCTACAGCCCCGGCGGTACGGTGCATCTCGACGAAACCGGGTTTCATCAGGAAGACGAGAGAACCGTGCGAGTCACCGGGAGCAGGTATGTTCCCGATCTCATCTACCGGATTAAGCTCGAAGGGGTGAAGCGCGTTGGATATCGGACCATCTGTATTGCGGGTATTCGCGATCCCGGCACCATCAGCCGTATCGACGAGCTCACCGCGGCCGCCGAGGAACGGGTTGACGAGCGCTTCTGCGAGCACCGCGACACCTACCGGCTGCTCTTTCACCTCTACGGACGGGACGGGGTGATGGGTGATCTCGAGATACGGAGAGGAGCGCTCTCCCATGAGGTGGGTATTGTAATTGAAGCGGTTGCTCCGACGCAGGAGCTATCAACCGCAATCTGTACTCTCGCCCACACGATTATACTGCACTACGGTTTCCCGGGGCGGGTGAGCACGGCCGGCAATCTCGCCTTCCCCTTTTCCCCCCTCAATATCCCGGCGGGACCGGTATATGAATTCAATATCTACCATCTGGTCGAAGAGGATGATCCCTTTCGACTCTTCCCCATGGAAATAATCGATATATAAGGAGTGCGAAAATTCAATGGGAACGAGGAGCATCACCGAGCTCGCGGATGTCATCAGAAGCAAGAATGCGGGTCCCTTTGAGCTTACCTTCGATATTATTTTCAAGAACGTCGAAATTTACGATCGGGTGAAGAAGAGCGGCATCATCACCCCGGAGCTCTTTGCCCGGCTTTACCGGATTTCCGCAGAAAAGGTGCTGAACTTCTGCTTCTTCGATCAGGCGCTTGCCGTCAAGGCAACCATTGCCCGCCCGGTCAGCTCGGGCACTGCCGGTGACAGAGATGTCTTCGGCGCACAGCAGCACGCACCGCTGCTCGAGATTGAGATTCCGTGGGATGATTAAGACAGTACCGTTTTGTGAACCGTTATCGGATGTGCAACGGGATAATAAAAACGCAGATGGACACAGATGGTAAAGAGTAACGTGTGACAGGTCACGAGTGATTTGTTTTTCCCTGTTGAAAATTATTTGTTACCCGTTACATGTCACAAGTCACAAAATAATCATCTGCGTTGCAGCTCCTTGCCCTCCGTGGCATCGCTGCATTCGGACTTCCATG
>CAZZCF010000039.1:0-29491 GCA_964652955.1 uncultured Leptospirales bacterium | reverse complement strand
GATTCTCGCCTTTACCAAATCGCCGAACCGGGAACTTACCTTCTGCCCCGGATGCCCGCACCGTGCCTCCTTCTGGTCCATTAACAATGTTCTCAAAATGGATAACCGCGGAGGATTCGTCTGCGGTGATATCGGCTGTTACACCATGGCAATTCTTCCCACCGGATTCAGCACGGTAAAAACCGTCCACGCAATGGGTTCGGGAACCGGCACGGCCAGCGGATTCGGCAAGCTGCGCCAGTTCAATATGGATCAGCCCGTTCTTTCGGTCTGCGGCGATTCAACGTTCTTTCACGCCGCCATGCCGGCGCTGGTTAATGCCGTGCACCATAAGTCAGATATCACCATGGTAATACTCGACAACAGCGGCACCGCGATGACCGGTTTTCAGCCGCACCCGGGTCTCGATTATAATGTTACCGGAGAGAAAGTTCCAAGCGTTGATATCGCCGAGGTCTGTCGGGCAATCGGAGCACGCGTGGAAGTTCGCGATCCATTCGAACTCGAAGAGACGCAGAATACGCTGATGGATCTCTTCCAGGATACCAAGGGAGCGAAGGTGCTCATTCTGAAGCAGCCCTGTTCCCTGAGCCCCGAAAGAAAGGGAAAGAAGAACTTCGAAATGTCTGTCAACGAGGAGATCTGCATCGGCGAGAACTGCGGATGCAATCGACTCTGCACCAGAATCTTCCGCTGTCCGGGCCTGGTGTGGGATAAGGAGAAAAAGGTCGCGCATATCGACGAGGTCATCTGTACCGGATGCGGGGTGTGCGCAAGCATCTGCCCTGCAGGAGCTATCACCAAGGTGGAGGTGCAATAAGCCATGAAGAAAAAGGAACTGAAGAAAGATCCCTATAACGTGATCATCACCGGTGTCGGTGGACAGGGGAATGTTTTAGCCTCGCGGTTGCTGGGGAATATGATGGTGAACAACGGTTATTTTGTCACCATCGGAGAGACCTTCGGCGCATCACAGCGCGGCGGCTCGGTTATGAGCCATCTGCGAATCTCAAAGAAATCTGTTTGGAGCCCGCTTATTCCGAAGGGGATGGCGGATATGGTTGTATCGCTTGAGCCAATCGAGTCAATTAAAGTAATGGCAAATTATGGCAATAACAAGGTTAAGATCATCAGCAACACGCGCCCCATCTATCCGGTACAGGTGATTGCCGGCGAGCTGCAATATCCAAGCCGAGAGGATATTGAAACGACCATAGGAGAGCTGACCTCCGATTATACCTTCATCGATGCCACCGATGAGGCTATTAAGCTGGGGAACCCCATTCTGGGAAATATCATGATGATCGGTGCAGTTGCCGGAACGGGGATTCTCCCCTTCGATAAAAAGGATTTCGAAAAGGTAATCACCAACTACCTTCCTCCTGATAAGATAGACGCCAATATCAAAGCATTTGAGATCGGGGAGAAGATGGTACACTGAGAATAATTTGTTCTACCGGTACACAATATATCATCCTTTATCCCCTCTTCATAACAACCATCGGCTGATCGGGCGGAGCATGCGATGCGCTGAAACGAACAGTGGTACCGTACAATGCGCTTATTGCAATCCGCTGAAATATGAAATAAAGTTCAATTTATTCTATTGTACTTGACCGAATCATTCCGAAGAAACAGGCAGATTCCATCAACAGGAGAGGAATACATTCACCATGAGAGGAAGAAGCTCACCGAAAAGAAAAGTGAGAACACCCAAACAGGATCGCGGGTTACAAACGAGGAATAAGATTCTCAACACAGCAATACGACTGTTCGGAAAGAGGGGATATCACAAGACGAACTCAAAGGAGATAGCTCGTGTAGCCGGCGTTGCCACGGGAAGTTTCTATACTTATTTCAAGGACAAGCGATCCCTCTTCCTGGAGGTTGTCAGACGATTTAACGAACAGGGAATAGAAAAGGTACTGAGCTCAGTATCGGTAGACGACTTTTCCGACTTGGTCGGGAGGGATACCGTGTACAAGCTCATCAAGCTGGATCTCGCCGTGCACGATCAATCGCCGGATTTTCATCGCGAGCTGGAAGGGATGAAGTACTCAGACAGGGATGTTGAAAAGATACACTATGAGGAGGAGGAGCTGGTTCTCAGAAACCTGACCGCGCTCTTTGCGTCGATGCAGGATAAGCTCAGAGTTACCGATATTGAGGCGGCAGCGATGGTTGTTCGGAGTGCCGTTGAGGCCGTTGTTCACTCGATTAAAATCTTCACTCCCCGCATTGAAGAGGAACGCCTCATCAGAGAGCTCGCGGATATGATATCATCCTATCTCTTTAAATAGAATAGCATTGAAATGAATAAGCAGGTGTGAAGGAATCACGTATCACAGCGCTCTGTATCATCTCTCTTCCGTATTATATCCCATGAGCCAATCAGCGCACCCGCAACAATGAACACCATCGCAATGGCCGATACCCACCTGAGCTCATAGCCACCAACGAATATAAGGACACCTGTTGACAGAAGTGGCGCCGTATAACTCATTGACCCGATGATGCGGGGATCTCCCCGCTTCAGTGCCGCATCCCAGGTGAAAAAGGCGGCACCCATAGGGCCAACACCAAGCAGCATGAGAAAAATCCACTCCCTCCCGCTCGGGAAATACAAGGGACCGGTTGCAGTATGTATGATCAGTGAAAGCAATCCGGAAATGAGGCAGAAGCCTCCGACGGCTGCCGTCGGGAAAAGAGGCAGCCGCTTGGTCATGAGCGAGTAGATCGACCAGGCAAGTGCGGCACCGGCCGCGCTGATATAGCCGGTCGTATGAGCGATATCCAGGCCAAATTGTCCGCCGGTTATGATGAGCACCGTCCCGATGAGTCCACTGAGAGATCCGATCAGGTGATGCAGACGGAGCGGATACCCGGTGATGAATATCGGCGTGAGCACAACAGTGAGCAGAGGCCACAGATAATTTATCAGATTTGCTTCAACTGCAGGAGCGTGCTGCAGTGCCGTGAAGTAGAGAAAATGATATCCGAAGATGCCGCCGATGCCCACCAGCACTGTTTTCAATGAAACCTTCCACAAAGCTGCCCGTATCGAGCCGAGGATTCCACTGATGCTCAATGCGATACCGACAAGGAGAAAGGGGGGAACCTGCGTAAGCCGTGATCCCAGATAGGCGAGAAAACTCCATAATCCGATGGTAATAAAGGCGAGAATTATCGCAACCGGTGGCATTGTTCTTTCAGAGACGGTCACGAGAATTCTTACAGAAAGATTCTGCTCTGTTTGGCGTTGACTGTCTCCTCTGTCTCGTTCTCCATCTGAAGTTTTATCGGCCAGAGCGGACGCAGATCATTTATCTGCAATACGCCATCAGGGCAACAGTCCACGCATCTTAAGCACGTTATGCATTTCTCTCCATCCGCAGAGCCTCGTTCAGCATTCATGGCGCCTGTGGGGCACACCTCCTCACATTTCATGCACATGCTGCAATCCCCTCCCCCTCTCGTCGGGAGCTGTGTTACCGCCATAAACCGAAATTTCTCAAAATCATCCAGCTCCTTCTCGCTGTACGGCGGCTTTTCAAATCCATCAATCCTGCCGTCATCCTCACCGGAAAATCTCCTGGAGGTTTGAAGGGCAAATTCACGTGCAACGTCGAAATCTGATTTATCCGGTCGATCCGGTACCGCCTGCCACCCGCCCAGATTGAACGTATGGGCGCCCAGAAACTCCGCATATGAGACAAGGATAAAATTTCGTTCATCAAGAATCTGCTTGGTCGTAAAAGCCGTTGATTCGACACTGAATCCCCCGTAGGTACAGAAGAGAGAGCAGAGCTTCCCGTTTCCGTTGAGCATCTGCAACCACTCCCGAAACAGCCGCGGTGCCCGATTCGAATGCACGGGAAATCCGAACAGTACGGCATCATAGGGATCAAGATCGGGAGGATTCTGTCTCTTCTCAGGGGAGGTGATATCGTAACTATGAACTTCGGCGCCTAACTCGACGAGTTCTTCCTTTATGACTTCCGCAATTTTTGCGGTGTTTCCGGTAGCTGAAAAATATGCCATATAAACTTTCATATTTGCTTCTCTCCAATAAACACGTATGCATAATCAAACTGAAGTTCGCTCTCGATCGTATCGACGCCACTCCTCCATTGCCCGTTGAAAATTATCCGAGTATCCGGAATGGGCAGTGCAAATTAACGAAACGCCTTCGAGCTGCGAGAGCTTCCAGATAGACCTCCTGTTCATTTCAGCGTCCATCGTATAGCTCCTGAGGAATTCACGGGCCTTCCCCTCCCGGAGGAACAGGGTATCACCGGTAATGAGAATACTCCCTTCAATCAGATACGACATCGAGCCGGGCGTATGGCCGGGCGTTGCGATCGCCTTAACCTCTATGTCACCGATATCAACCGTATCGCCATCACTGAGAAAAACGGGATCATTAATATTTCTGTTATCGTTATAATACATGCCGAAAAATCTCGGCGTTGTTCCGTCGATCATCTGCTTTTCGTCTTCCGAAAGATAAATACGTGCATTTCTGAAAAGCCCGGCTCCACGGGCATGATCCACATCGCTGTGAGTCAGGAAGAGTGCGGCGACCGCGTTCGGATCCACTGAAAGTTTCTCAAACTCTCCGCGGAGAACACTCCCACCATAACCCGCATCAAAGCTGATGAACGTATCGTTTTTCCGGTACAGGTACAGATTCGCATTTCTGTCTCTGATAACGGAAAGGTATTCGTTGATTCTTCCGGTCGCTACGGGCTTCAACCTGAAATCGCACCACCAGAGGGAATAGGTAACGATACTGTCGGCAAAACTTGAAATCAGCTTTTCTCTCTGTTTCATTCGGTTTTACTCCCTCTTGTATGGTACCCCTGTCACTATTCGCAGTTCTTTAGTATGCAACTTTTTATAGAAAGCGAGAACCCGTAAGCGCTCAGGTCGGTCTGATTCAGAATGCCTGTGTCATATACTGTATGGCGCAGTGTATTATTCCAGCCATTTTTTCATAGCAACTTCGAATCTATCCGTTCCTCCCGTATGCGCTGTTACCATGAGCTTGACACCCTTCAATTTCGCGAGTCTTCCGATGGATCGCTTCATGCCCTCCGTATCCATATTGTATATCGGCCAGAGTATCTCGACACAGCCGTTTTTAAGTATCAACGCATCCCCGCAGACGAGAATCTCATCATTAACAAGATAGGACATCGAGCCGGGCGTTGCAGTTGCCCTCACGGTGATATCCCCGATACGAATCTCATCGCCATCCCGTAATGTGCGATAGGTATCAATTCTCTTATTAAAGTACAATCCGCCGAGTCCTCTGGCTACACTTCCATTGATCAATTGCACCTCATCCGCTGACAGGTAAATCTCTGCATTATGGAAGAGATCGATGCCCTCGGCATGATCAACATCCGAATGGGTCAGAAACAGGTGTGTGATTGAATTAAACGCTATCCCGATTCTTTTGAACTCATCCATGCGACTATCATCATCATAACCGGCATCGAAGCAGATAGCATTTACCCCATCCGAATAGATAAAAATATTCGTTCCCCTGTTCTCCACGGTGTAAAGATTTGTCAATATCTTTCCCGTTTGATACGGTTTTTTATAGAACTCCAGATGATCCAGAAAATTTTTCCCCAGCCAGTCGAAGCAGCTCGAGAAGATCAATCCCACGATAGCATACCTCCCGTTATTCCCTCTCAACAACAGATACCTCAACCACTATTCGTCCCCACCCGCCGCACCTCACACTAACATCGAAGCATGAATATCGGGTAAAAGCCATCTCACGTGTATCCCCCCTCCGGTAGATGCATAGAGCAACATGACCATTCCTTTCGAACGGATCAGCTACAGCATATCCTTGAATACCTGACCTCCCTTCATCACCAGTTGAATGCGCTTTTCGTTCGTGAGATCGATATCGTCAAGCGGATTCCCCTGCACGATGATGAGATCGGCGAGCTTCCCCTCCATAACGACGCCCAGATCCTCCCTGCCGATCACCCGCGCGGCGATTCCGGTGCCGGCCTGCAGCGCTTCATTTCGGCTGTACCCCATCTCGACGAGGTGCAGGAGCTCTGAAAGATTCCCACCGTGAAAGTTGAAGGGAGTTCCGGCATCTGTTCCCAGAGCAACCGTAACACCGGCTTCCCGCGCCATACGAACGCTTCGGAGGTGCGGCTCCTTCGACTTCCCGATGAACTCGTCCACCAGCGACTGGGGAATTCCCGACTCAACCGCCCGCCTCCCCGCCGTGTAGATGGAGAGGGTTGGTATTAAAGCAACACCTTTTTGCTTCATAAGCTCGACAGCCTCCTCGTCCATATAGAATCCGTGCTCGATGCTGTCGATGCCCGCACGAACGGCATTTTTAATGCCCTGATTCCCCTGGGCATGGGAGGCGGTTTTCCGCCCGGCTTTGTGAGCCTCTTCGATTCCAGCGCGCAGCTCATCCTCGGTGAGCTGCGCGCTGGCTGGCTCAACACCGGGTGTCAGGATACCACCGGTGGCCATGAGCTTTATCAGATCGGCCCCCTTCTTGAGCTGTTCGCGCACCGCTTTCCGCACCTCATCGGGACCGTCCGCCTCGCGACCCATCTGCCAGCCATGCCCGCCGGTCATGCATATCATCAGACCTGAGGCCAGAACCCGGGGTCCCGGAATGATCCCCGATTCTATCGCATCTCTCAGGGAGAGATCAACACCGTTCTTCCCCCCCAAATCACGAACCGAGGTGATACCGGCCATGAGCGTCTTTCTGGCAAAATCCGCTCCTTTCAGAGTCAGAAGGTTATCCGAATCTCGAGCCGATGCGCCTATCGGATCGAGCCCCGCATCGAGACAGAGATGCACATGGCAATCGATGAAACCGGGCAACAGCGTATTCCCGTCGAGCGGTATTCTCCGTGCATCATCAGGAAGGGATATCTCCCCATCAGCGACTCTCACGATGCGGTCATTCTCAACCAGCACCGATCCATTCTCAATCACCGCCCCGTTACCGACGAAAATCCTCCCCTTGAGAAATGCTGTAACCATAGCGCTCCTCCTCGTTGCACTGTCGCACTCCAGGATACAATCCCGGAGAGATTTCGACCGCAGCATATAATTATCATATATGAAATTACCTTTTGTGACGCCGACAACCCGTATCAGAGAATTCTTCTAGCTTTTCCACGTATTCAGCAGCTCGTCTACCGCATCCAGGGTCGGCTCGATGGGCACCGGCTTTTTGAGGGTTCGTTTCGCCACCTCCATGCCCTTCAGCCCCGAACCGGTTATGATACAGACGACGGTGTCGCTCTTTTTGATGATACCACGGTCGAGGAGCTTCCTGAGGGCAACAATCGGCACGGCCGATGACGGCTCCGCGAAAATGCCCTCCCGCTCGGCCAGAACTCTCTGCGCCTCGAGGGTTTCATCGTCGGTCACGGACACCGCCTCCCCCTTCGAATCCCGCAGCGCATTCAGCGACCATGCGCCGGGTATAGCCCCGGCGGCGAGACCGTCGCATATGGTCTTCGGATCAAAGGACTCAATCTCGTACCAATTTTTATTGCTCCGGAAAGCCTGTACGACCGGATCGGCCCCCTTTCCCTGCACGGCGACCATTCTCGGCAGCGTCTCGATAAATCCGAGCTGCTTGAACTCCCTGTATCCCTTCCACTGCGCTCCCAGGCTGTCACCGCTGGCAGTCGGGGTGATAAGCCAGTCGGGCACTCTCCATCCCAGCTCCTCGCAGATCTCGTATGAAACCGACTTGTGCGCTTCGGACGCATAGGGGTTGAGCACCTTTATCTGCGTTATGTTGGCCCAGCCGTATTTCATTGAGGCATCGAGGGAAAGAAATCCCGCATCGGTGGTCGTTCCCTTGACCATTATCACCCTGCCGCCGTACATCTGAATCTGGGCCACCTTGTCCGGAACCGCATCGTGGGGGATAAAGGTGTAGTTCTCGATACCGGCCTTTGCGCAGTAGGCGGCCGCCGCGGCGCCGTTGTTTCCGTCGGACATCAGGTTCACCACCTTCGCTCCCTCGGAATGAACCTTCGAAACGATGAGGGAGTTGGGAAGATCCTTAAAGCTGAAAGTTGGATTTACCCCCTCGTTCTTCACATAGAGATTATCCATGCCGAGATCCGCCCCGAGGTTCTTTGCCTGCACAAGCGGTGCTCCCCCCTCTCCCATGGTAATTATGCTGGACTCATCGGATATCGGCATGAACTCAACGTATTTCCATAAGCCGGGCTTTCGCCCCTCCAGAACCTTTTTCGTGATTCTCTCCGCAATGGCATCATAGTCGTACACCTGATCGAGGAGACCGTAAAAGAGGCCTTTCTGACTGCACTCCGGGCAGGTCGTTTGTATAATATCCAGGGGATACTCCTTCCCGCAGTCGATGCATCGCAGCGATTTCAGAAATCCCATTTTCTCACACCTCCTTATTACATGATTTCAAAAAACAATACCAAAACCGTCACTTGAAAATATTATATTACCTCTCCATCGTATCATAGATAAGCCTGCAGTGATCATCACCTTTCGTGAGATTGTGGCTCACCTCGAGCCTGATATCCGGATTATATCCCCTGATAATCGCCCTGTCAATGTACTTGCAGTAGTAGTAAGCGTATTCACCGAAACCGGCATCCTGAGCGCCCTGATTGAAAGCGCAACAGGGAATGTCAAGCACAAGCTTTCCATCGACAATGCTCGGTTGAATCTCGGGCGTTACATTCGATGAATCCATGTCGGTATGGATGAGAAAATTCTTGAAAGTGAGGGGTTTGCCCTGTGCCTTCACCCGCTCGGCAATCCGTTTTCCCCGCTCCTCTCCGAAAGTCTCCACGATCTCCTTCAGCAGCGCCTCGGCCTTCTCTTCACCGAGCTTTTCTATCAGCGCCTTTGCCGTAATGCCAAAGATGTGACCGGTGAGCTTGAATACGAACTCAGAGCCCTCTTTTCCCCCCATCTGCTCAATGACGACGCGCGACAGGAACGCGAGGGTATTCCCCAGGTGCTCGCCGACGGGGATGAGGAATCTATCCCCGAGTTCCTTCCGCTCGTTGACGGCAGCGGCAAGATACTCAAAATCAAGACCCTCTGTACGCTCTTTCGTCATATCATCCATAGAATACTCCTTTTGATGCCGGAGATCCCACGGGAACGCCGGCATGCGGTTTATTTACTGAAAAAATTCCGACCGAAATAGCAGAGAAAGAACATACACGCTGAGTGATTTGCACCTTGACGCATATCGGCTCATCTCGATACCAGATCCTTCACCACATTCTCCTTCACCGGCTCGAGAACCAGATCCCCCTCCGTCGGCGAGATATACTGACAGATGAGCCGGGGCTTGCCGTTGACCCGCGTCGCACAGCGCGCACAGATTCCCCGGTCGCAGATGCTGTGCCGGTAATAGCTCAGGGAGCTGTCGATGTTCTCATGTACATAATCCAGCACATCCATCACCGTCCACTTCTCTCCTTCGGGAACGGGAACCTCGAACTCATCAAAGTGCGCACTGCTTTCAACAGATGGATCATATCTCTTTACCTTAACCTTCAATGCCATGATTTTCCTCCTGATAGCTCTTTAGTCCTCAGTATCCATTATGTACTGCATGATGTTTTCCACCGTGCCGGCGGGAAGCGCCATGCGGGTTACCCGTGGCTTCCGGGTCGAAAGCTGCATGCTCCCGTTTTTTCTGGAAGCGACAATCTTTACCAGCCAGTTGTCGTGATCGACTTTTGGATAATCGCTCCGTATATGAAAGCCCCGGCTCTCCTTTCGCATGAGCGCCGCACGGACACCCGCCTCGACGCAGGTAATGAGATTTTCAACCTGCAAGGCCTCAATCCACTCATAGTTATAGGCACGGGATCTGCTCGATACTTTCATTCGCGGCACATCTTCATCCCGAATCCGTTCAATCTCCCTCAGTGTTGCTGCGAGTCCCCTCTCGTTGCGAACGAATCCGAATCCCTTGTCGGCTGCCTTCTCGATGGCGCGAAAAACCTTAATCGGCGCAATACCTTTATTTCGATTAAAGGACTCAAGAATTCTTTCCCCTATCGCTGCAACGCCATCATCCCATTTCTGTTCACCTGCACCTTTTACGTAATCCGCCGCGGACTCGCCCGCTTTGAATCCCTGCACCACCATCTCGGTTGTCGCATCGGCAACCCTGTTGGCGCCGAAAACGCCGCTGGTCACCTCGCCGGCGGCGAAGAGGCCCGGCACCTTTGTTCTCATCTCCGCATCGACAACAACACCGCCCATGGCATACTCGTTCGAAATTCCCAGCTCCCACGACCTCCCCTGCTCCATCATCGCCTTCAGATCGGTGAAGTCGCCTCCCTGATAATGCCACTCTTTCCCGTACCAGGTCTTCATGAGGAGATGAAAGTTCGCCGCACCTTTGTCGAAATCCTCCCTTGCCATCTTCGATATATTGATGAACAAACCATTATCGGGCGAACCCTTTCCGCCGGCTATCTCCCTTCCCCAGTAATAGGTATAGATAAGCTTCACCGCTTCCCCGGCACGAGCAATCTTCAGAAGCTTGTCGGGTATCTTCGCCTCAACCTTCTCGCCTTTGCTGTTATGCACCTCCGGCCAGACTTCATCGCCGCTCCAGACCAGAAAGAGAAATCCCGCAAAGATAGAACCACGATGAACTCTCGGTGAAATCAGGATACCCGGTGCGAGGAGGAGGAACTCCATGTCGGCCAGCTCGGCGCCAGCCCGATACGCCATGGCCATGCCGTCTCCGGTCATATCACTCACCGTGCATTTAAACGAAAAGGGCTGATACCCGCCGGTGCTAAGGATAACGGCTTTGCACCTGATGGCAATGATCTCGCCGGTATATACATCAATGCCCATTGCACCGGCAACTTTCCCATCCACGGTGAGCACGTCCTGAATCATCACATCATTCAGGACGTCGATGCCCGGTGTCTCCTTCACCCCCTGTTTGCACGCCATGCCCAGCGCCTTTCCCGAAGTCACATACTCCTCGCCGGTGTAATAGAAGATCTGGTTTGCCTTCCTTCCCCACTCCACGATCTCGTGAACCGCTCTGCCGCAATGATCCACGTACTGCTGAACCATATCCTGCTCGCTCAGATAATAGCTCTCCTTGACTATCTCCTCGAACATGGAATCCTTCGTTTTACTCGTATCAGCGTTCTCCTCGCCGTACTGCTTTGCGCTTACCCCGTCCATGGAGATGCCGGCTCCAGCCATGATGGTGTTGCCGCTCCTGCCCAGCTCACCCTTGCAGGCCATGGTCACCTTCGCCCCGCCGCGGGCGGCTGCAACAGCGGCCGTCGCTGCAGCTCCGGCGCCACCAGCAACCAGAACATCCGTTTCAATCAAACGATCGTACAACTCGTTTCCCATATTTTGTCCTCCCTTCTTGCAATTTAATGTGTGAAACATCCTCCCATGAGTGCATCGACGGTTTTGTATAACACAAGCCGATGAGGGAGTTTCTCTCTTCAAGTGAAACTCGGCATGAATCGGATGATGTTCCAAAACAAGCAAAGCGAAATCATTAATATGAACTAAAGTTCAATATGTCAATAAAAAAATGAACTAAAGTTCAAATATATTGAAAAAGTACAGGCGCATCATATGATCGATACAATGACAACGGCATGCTGGATTAATTACCGTGTGGATTATAAAGTTTGGAGCAACCGCTTATCGGGTGTCCGCTACGATGGCAAGAGCAGGCTGGAGCCATTTCCGTGGAGCAAAAAGATAAGTAGACCCCTATGGGGTAAAAAATTAAAAATACTATTTCAGCCGGTACCCGCTTCGCTCCCACGCTTCCCGCATGACCCGATTGCGACTGAGGTACTCATTCACAACATTTTCCGGGACCGTATTAAGCGTACAGGAGAAGTTCGCGCAACGGGAGCACAAGGAAACACTGAGCACAGTAAGTAGTGCCAAGCCTGAAAGGAATGTTGCCGCGAGTATTCCAATCATGACCATATGGGCAATACCGACATGCTTGAAATACTATAACGTCGTAAAGCATTTCCCGTAGCCCTGCACCACAAGGGGAAACAGGAGAAAAATGAATCCGAAGGAGCTTTTGAGTCTTAATGAGGCGAACCGATCTATATGTTTTTCCGCTCTTCAGATCGATCCGAGCACTGTTGATTTGATATCACCTTCTCCATCTCGAAAATCACCTTCCACGATGAGATGAGACGCGAAAGGGATTCAACACTACCTTTCGATCCGGTGATTATCAGGCGGACAACATCGCCCGTGCTCCTGTTCTCTTGAAATCGATTGTCCATTCAGAGGTAGAACAAAAATCATACAAACAGAATTCACTCCGCTATGAGCATCTTGACCGAATCAACGACGTCTCTGGCCTCGGCGATTATATCATCTATCACGTCCTGAACACTCTTTATCTCTTTAATCATTCCCCCTATCTGCCCGCAGTAGACCGAGCCCTCTTCAACGTCTCCGTTGACGCTCGCCATGGCCGACCGCCCCTCCCCGATGAGATCCAGGAGCTCCTCCCGCGAGACGTTTCTCCGCTCGGCATCATGTATCTTCTCGGTCAGCCTATTTTTGATGCCCCTGGTCGGGCCGATTGCCCTCCCCGTGATGGTCGTTCCGGAATCGGTTACGTTGAGTACCGCGTCCTTGAAATTCTGATGCGCGGCCGATTCATGCGTTGCAACAAATCGCGTTCCCATCTGAACGCCCCTCGCGCCCAGTGACAGGGCGGCAACGAAACCCCTGCCATCCGCAATGCCGCCTGCCGCTATAACGGGAACATCCACCGCATCGACAACCTGCGGCAGAAGTGCCATGGTCGCTATTTCGTCAAAGCCGTTGTGACCCCCCGCTTCGAACCCCTCTGCGACAATGGCATCGACGCCGGCCTCGGCACTCTTCTCGGCAAAGGGGACGGAGGAGACCACATGGATTGCTCTGCACCCCCGATCCTTTATCATCCCGGTAAAGCGCTTCGGGCTCCCGGCAGAGGTGGATATGACCGACGCGCCTCCACTGATAGATACATCAATCATCTCCGCCGCATCGGGCCGCATCAGGGGAATATTCACGCCGAAAGGCTTTTTCGTGTGCTTCTTAATCTCCCTGATATCACCCTCGATCTCCTCAAGGGTCATGCCACCCGCCGCGAGGAGTCCGAGCCCTCCGGCATCGGATACCGCCGCAGCGAGCCCCGCTCTCCCTATCCATACCATCCCGCCGAGGAGGATGGGATATTCTATACCAAAGAGTTCGCAGATTTCTGTTTTAAACATAATCCTCTCCCCATTGCAATGTAATCCTATACGTTCAGTCCTAAGAGATCCCGTGCGCGCTTCTTATACTGCTCAGCCGGTGCCTCCATGAGGAGCATCATCTTCTGCGCTGCGAAGGAGCCTTCGGCATGGATAGTGCATATCTCATGCCATCCGGCGAAATCACTCGCCAGAAGGTGATGCATCATGCTCATGAGCGTTAATCGCTGTTCTGCATCGTAATTGCCCGCGCCGCCCATATACCGTTCGAGATAGGGACGCAGTTCATCGTTTTCCCAATCCTTATAGGTCGGCTGTGTTACCAGAAGACCGCCAGCGATGTCCTGAATGGTCCGGACAAATTCATGGAAATTTGACGCGAAATAGAGCTTCGCCATGTTCGCGATAAGACGATTTGCAACGTAGAGACCTGTTCCACCGAAGTTTTCCGGTTCACTTCGAGCGGCAAGAGCCAGTGCTTTTATCGTCTCGGTATACTTAATCATATCGATAAAATGCTCACGCACATGCGATGCGCGCTGAATGCCATTCGCCTCTGCAGCGAGCATCCCGATGCCGGTGAAGTATTCAACGATGGGTATCTTATAGGTCACCGCCGTATACCGGTGAAAAGCAGCAAAGGCATAGGCCAGATTTTGAGCGAACTGCCACTCTCTGAGCATGAAGACCCGCTCCTTCGGCACCCGCACGTTATCGAAAATAACCAGTGCTTCCACATGCCCGCGCTTGTGGCGCGGTAACGGAAAATGATACTTGTCTTCATAGCGAAAGCTGGGGCGACAGATCTGCGTAATTCCGGGTGTATTTACCGGTATCGCAAAAGCGACCGCATAATCGCGCTCAGCCTCGGAGAGATTTCTCGTTGGCAGAACCAGCAGCTCATCAACGTATGCCGATGCGGTGATATGTGCTTTCGCCCCCGAAACGACAATCTCATCGCTGGTTTCATCAACGACCCGCAGATAGTAATCGGGGCTCTTCTGCTGTGAAGGCCCCTTGCTCCGGTCTCCTTTCACATCGGTAACCAGACCGGCCATGGAAAGATCATTCCGTGCACAGTACCATCGATACGCTTCAATCCGCTGCCCATATTCCCTGTTTCCCATCATTCGTGCCGTCACCGTGAGGCCGTTGAGGATGTCGGTACCCACATCCTTGACAAAGGGGATTGCGGCATCTGCATACTCGCATATGGACCGTATGAGCGCAAAACGCTTGCCAACCGCTTCGGGATAGTCGGGAACTTCAAAATAACTGCTCACCTCCTCCCCCGTATGCGGATCCTTCATCACCGCCATTTCCCGAAAGTCGGGTTCATGCCCGAACAGAAAGTCAAAAGCTGCCGTCTCCACGCCAACCTTAATATAGGGATCTTCGGTGACATCGGGCACCCGCTCCCCCAGCATGAAAACCCGTCGATCATCACGCAATCCCTCTCGGTATTCTTCAGCCGTTCTCAGTGCCATTTCTCTTCCTCCTCACTGCTGTTACAGCGGTTTCATCATCTCCCTGAGCTGTGCCATGAAACCAACATCACCCTCAATTTGCATCTTTCCCGTGACCACTGCGGTCACGCCATCGAGCTTTCCGGTCACAATATCGTGATAATCCCGGTCCCGCGCGACGAGATACACTCGCGGTTCCTTGAGAATGCCCTCGCTCAGGGTCATCTTCCCATCCCTGATGGTAACGGTCCACTTCCCGCCGCCCTTACCGGTAATATTATAGCTGACGGATGCATCCACTCCCTCGGCCTTCTCAGGGATAAATCTCGCCGGCATCCCCTCGAAGAAATGTGCAACCGGCACCGGCTCGGCAGTCTCCTCCTCTTCCAGCTCACGGACAAGCTCCTTCTTGATAACTTTCCCGACGGCGTTGCTTGGGAGGCTTTCGCGAAAAACAATGTATGCGGGAACCTTGTAACTCGCCATATTCTTTTCACAGTATTCCCGAATTTCATCCTCCGTGGCCGCCTCGCCCCGCTTGAGCACAATGCAGGCCTTTGCCACCTGCCCGTATTTCTCATCCGATTCGGGTATTATCGCAACCGAATCCACCTTGGGATGAACGGCAATAACGTTCTCAAGCTCCTTGGGATAGATGTTAACCCCTCCGCGAATAATCATCTCCTTTTTCCGATCAACGATGAAGAAGAAACCATCGTCATCCCTGTATCCGACATCCCCGGTGTGCAGCCATCCGTTTTTGATGGTCTCGGCAGTGGCATCGGGATTGTTGAAGTATCCTTTCATCACCGCACTGCCACTGACCACAATCTCCCCGATCTCTCCCGCGGGGAGCTCACGGTCCTCATCATCACAGATGGAAACCTCCATTCCCGGAAACTCGAATCCGATAGATCCCACTTTGCGCTTGTCCAATCGATTCGCTGTTATTCCACCGGTATTCTCTGTCGAGCCGTACGCCTCGACAATGGGAATATGAAACCGCCGCTCGCACTCATCAAGCTGCTCGGGCGGGATGGGTGCAGCCCCCGAGAGGCCGAAGCGAAGCGAGCTCGTATTCACGGTTTTCGATTCCGGCGCTTTTAAGAGGATATTCCACATCGTTGGTACGATATAAAAGGCATTCACCCGATACTTCTCAACACATTCCCAGAACTCAGTGGCCGAGAAATTCCTCCTCAGAACAATGGATGCACCCCGGTACATGCATGGAAAGGCGAGATCGTTCAGACCACCGGAGTGGAAGAGCGGCAGGACACAGAGAACCGTTTCACCGGATTTTATGTCGAACGGCTCCGTCTTTACGGAGGCGCCGAATACGATTCCCCGATGTGTCAGCATCACCCCCTTCGGGGTGCCGGTCGTTCCCGAGGTGTACATGATCGAGGCGACATCGTCCAGCGATGGCGGATCATCCAGTTTCAGCTGTGTCGAAGAGCGCTGAACGATCTCAGGCAGATAATCGTGCTCATAATCCAGGTCCATCGGTGACGGCGAGTTGATGATAACTGCCGACACCGAGGGCATCTTGTCCTCTATCTCCGATATGATATGAGCATACTCCGGATCCATGACGAGAATTTTTGGCCTTGAATCGTTTACAAGAAAGGAGACCTCATCAGCCTGCCACCAGCAGCTGATCGGCCCGCCGATGGCACCGATCTTCTGTGCTCCCAGAAGCGTGTAAAAATAGAAGGGGGTATTCCCCATCATGTACGAGACAATATCACCCTTCTTCACCCCTTTCTCGAGCAGGTACCGTGCAAAAGCGTTGCTTCTCTCATCCAGATCTCGATAGGTTACTATCTCATCGTAAAAGTTCAAAAAGGGTGTATCAGTATACCGTTGCGCATTGAGGCTGACCAGTTCCCCTGTGGTAATAATTTCATCTTTCATTGTTGATACCTCCTACATTCTGAACCATCCGTTATCAAGATACCAGGCGAGGGTCTCCTTCATCCCCCGCTCCATGGTCGGATACTCGAAGGTGAAGCCGGTTCCTTTCAGCTTGCTGTTATCCCAGACCCGGTCACAGGACATATAGTGCAGTGTAGCCTTCTCAAGTATTGACTTGGTTCCGAACACTCTCGCCAGAAACTGCGATACTACAGCAACAGGAATCAGAATCCCGGCAGGAACATGACTAAAACCCTTCTCTACCCCCAGAAGTTCCTTGCAGATAATCTTGAAAAACTCAACTGATGTTATCCGGGTATCATCGCTGACATTATACGCCTCACCCGTCATTGAGTTATTGTTATAAGCGTGAAGTGCAGCCCGGCACACATCCCTGATATGAACAAAGGCCTCAATCTTATCGCCCGAACCAACCATGAGCATCTTCTTCTTCTTGCGATCCTGATACACCTGCTTGAATGCATTGTAGAGGCCGTATTCACAGCGGGTTCCGTAAATAGCCGCAGGCCGTATGATGACAGCGGGAAGTCCCTTCTCCAGGTATTTCCACACCACCTTCTCACCCTCCCACTTGCTGA
This sequence comes from uncultured Leptospirales bacterium, assembly GCA_964652955.1. Lineage (GTDB taxonomy): Bacteria > Spirochaetota > UBA4802 > UBA4802 > JAKQUI01 > CAZZCF01. Next base: position 12,214 of record CAZZCF010000039.1, on the reverse strand, counting down.
CATTGTAGTTGTTCAGGGGAGGCGTGATCTTGTCATCATCTTCCTTCACGGGACTTCCCCGATAGCAGCTATAGCCGTAGACCGCCACCGAAGACCAGTGCACCAGCCGCTTGACACCGGCCGTGAGCGCTGCATCGCAGATGTTCTCAACGCCCCCGATATTGACGGCATTTATTACCTTATCGGGGGTGGAGTAGTCGTGAATACCGGCGACATGTATGATACCGTCAACTCCTTCACAGAGCCGATCGAGCCCTTCCCGCTTCGTCAGATCCGAGGCAACGAACTCCACATCGAGCGCATCGAACATCGCCCCATAGTAGCGACTCGATACATCGGTTGCCCTGACCCTGAATCCCGCTCGAACCGCCTCCATCACCATGTGATGACCACTAAAACCTGAAGCACCGGTTACTAAAATGAGCTTTTTCCCGGCCATGCTATACCTCCTCGTATGAAATACCGAATTTATCCAGAACCTCCGGTTTCGGTCTCCCCGATTCATCCCAGCCACGCAGCCGATAATACTGATCGAGCATGGTATCGAGCTCAACAGACGGCCAGCCATCCTCACGAACTTCGTAGAGAATGCGTTCGGGGAGGGTATCGTCGGCCCGGCTGATACCTTCACGACAGTTCAGAAACCGTTCCAGATTGAAGATGCGCTCACCGATCTCATAGAAATCCCGCTGACTCATCCGATACCCGAGAAGTCCTGAATGGAGCGCTGCGTAATCTGAGAGATCGGTGGTACCGACAGCAATTGACGGAAGATTTCTCATGAGGAACTGCATAACCGGAAGGGGTGTGTACTTATACGCGAAGTTCTCCTCAAGGAATGGATAGGGCGTCTGAATGCAGAATATCGACGAGTTTATCGCATCAAAGAGATCCTGCAGGAACTTCACAAAATGCGCTTTCCCCTTCGTACCGTGCTGGCTCAGATAGGAGCCAACCTCAATGGCATGCGTGCTCCCGGAGAGATGACTCGCTCCGCAGTTTGCCGTTGCAAAACCCAGGCCCTGGCCGGTACATCCCCGGGGATCGTAGGCAGCCATCTCCAGGCCTTTTACGTGAATGGCGAACTCGCTCCCACCGAACTTCTCGGAGAGTCGCCGCACACCCTCAGCCAGCTCATTTCCCAGACCGCGCCGATAGGCGATATCCTGCAGTACTTCATCAATTCCGTCAGGTTTTCCAAAAGAGAGATCGCTCTTCAGCATGCCCCGTTCCGTAAGCTCAATGGCAAATCCGATGACATTACCGCAGCTAATCGAATCCATCCCCAGGCGATTGAGCTTCTCGTTCCACCGAGCAACTTGAGAGACATCTCCAATCATCAGATTCGAGCCCATGAGCGCCACAGTCTCGTATTCAGGCGATATCATCTCTTCACCATCAAACCGTCCCGTCCTGCCGCACTGAATGGGGCAGCCGACGCAACCGCCATTTCTGACAAAGTGCTCATCCCTGATCTTCTCACCACTCAGATTCCCTACCAGGTCAAAGTGGCTCCTGCTGAAATTCCGGACCGGCATAATGCCCGAGGAACCGTAGACCATGACTCCCTGCGGTGTTCCCAGCTCGGGGAGTCTCGTTGCGGTCATATCATGTGATTTGACCTTTTTCTGGGCCACTCGCACCGCCTTGCCAAATCTATCAGGTTCGGCGGGAACGACCCGTCGACTGCCCTTCGCAACGATCCCCTTGAGGTTCTTCGATCCCATAACGGCACCCATACCGCATCGCCCCGCAAAGCGCTTTCCGGCGGCGATAACCGCAAACTTCACCAGATTCTCGCCGGCCGGGCCGATAACCGCCCAGTCACCATCATCCTTTCTGTATTCCTGGAGATCATAGGTATCCATTCCCCAGAGCGATGATGCATCCTCGATGGATGCTTTTCCATCGTCGACCTTGATGAATACCGGCGCATTTGCCTTTCCCCTGACGATGATACCGTCATAGCCTGCTCGCTTCAGACTGAGACCGAAACGCCCGCCGGCATAGGAGGACGCCAGGATGCCGGTTAACGGCGATTTGCCTATCACCGCAAAGCGCCCCCCGGCCGGTGCTGCTGTTCCTGCTGTCGGACCGCTCATCATAATCAGGACATTCTCAGGTGAGAGGGGATCAACACCCTGCGGCAACCTCTCGGAAAGGAGCTTCAGGGAGAGTCCCTTGCCGCCGAGAAATTGTCTCCGCACATCATCCGAAATATCGATTTCACCAATATGCCCCGATGTCAGATCGACCTCCAAGACCCTGTTGTTCACTGAAATGATATCCTGCATGGCCGCTCCCTCCATCTTAGATTTTTTTATCCCCTTCAGCATCTCTCCGCTCAATAGCCCGCATCACCATATCAAATATGATATCCCGATATGATGAGATGCGCTCGGGACGTCCCACGAGCAGCCACTGAATGGTGAGATGCTCAATAAATCCAAGCACCATGTTCCGTACCAGATAACCGTCAATATCATCGCGAAACACCCCCTCCTCAACCCCCTGGTTGAAAGCATCAACAACGGTATGCGCAGCTTGACGGACAACCTGATACGCTTCAGATTTCAAAAAATTTCTGTTCCCCTTCAAATTGAGGAGCGCAACCGAGGTGTACAGCGGATTATTTTCATAGAATTCGAGGTATGCCTGAATGATGACCCGGATCATCTCCCTTGCGCTGTGAATATAACGAGCAATCTCCTTCATCCGTTCGTATTCTTTTCCGGTATAGAGTTCTGATATGGAGAAGAGCACATCCTCCTTCGAGGGAAAGTACTCGTAAAGGGTCGCATCCGAAATGTTGGCAGCTTTACAGATATCGGATATCGTCGTTGCCTCAAAACCCTTCTCTCCGAAGACCTTCAGGGCACCTTCGAGTATCACGGCCTCCTTCTGCGGATTACTCTTCCTCTCCTTTTTCGCCGTGTCCTTGTTGATCTTTTCCATATATCACCGCCGATTATTGGAATTGAGCAGAAGTTTTTCATGCTCAATTCCCAATTGTCATTGATTATATTTAGACATTAAAGGATCAATTTTGTCAATAAAAATCTGGATAATTACTAGATTTTTATTATATTTTTTTATTATATGTATGTTTATATTCATTATTTCTATATGAAAATATGATTTTAGTGCTTTTTTCTTGACTATAGTAAGACAATTTGCCATATTCGACTTCATCCTGCACTTTTTATGCATCATAAGGAGATCGACATGAAGCTAACTGTTTTAGAGTATGAACTATCGGAAACTGTTGCCATCATAACGATGAACCACCCACCGGTAAATGCTCTTGGAGTTGAATTTCTTGAGGATTTCAACAGCGTGCTCAATCATCTCCAATATAAACCTGCCCGTGCAATGCTCATCAGGAGCGCCTGTCCGGGATTTTTCTCAGCCGGAGACGATATAGTATCATTGCAGGAGATTGATGATGAACTCATCAATACGCTCCCCAGAGCACATGCTCTGCTCAATGCGCTGGAAGAACTCCCCCTTCCAACTGTGGCCGCTCTCAACGGTCACGCCCTCGGCGGCGGGCTCGAGCTGGCACTTACCTGCGATTTTCGATTCATGGGTGATGCAGCCGGGAGAATCGGATTGCCCGAAGTGCGACTCGGCATGATACCCTCGCTGGGAGGGACCCAGCGCCTCCCGCTCATTGTGGGAAGGGCCCGAGCAATTGAGATGATGTACAAGGGACTGCAGCTGACTCCTGCAGCAGCAAAGGAGGCGGGACTCATTACCGACATTTTTCCGCAGGATCAGTTGGATGAACGTTCCCTCGACTATGCAAAAAGACTTGCGCGGCAGGCAACGGCCGCGCTCGGAAGAATAAAGACGTGCATCAACACCGGTATCCGCGAGGGATTCTCGGCCGGACTGGCAATGGAGTATGATATGTTTAAGGACAACATCCGCTCAAGGGATGCAAAAGAGGGAATCGCGGCATTTCTCAACAACAGAAAGCCAGAGTTCAGGGGTTGAAACTTATATCTCCCCGAAGTTGTTATAGCGATCGCGGGAGATCCAGGAGATGTCATTGACAAGCTGCTGGGGATTTTTTCGATAAACTGACATCCGCTCGCTAATCATCCTTCTCACCGTATTGATGTCAATCGATGATCCGCCGAAAGCAACCTCAATATCACGCTCAACTGAAGAATAACTCTCACCTGAATGCTCAATTCTCTGGCCGATGAAATTATTCTGCATTTTCCCGTGCTCTAGCTCAACAGCAATAAGCTCCTGCGGCTTCTCCTTCACCTCTGAATAAACAACCAGAGAGGGGAGATACTGTTCAATCGCTTCCGACAGTAACAATTTCTCCAGCTCTCCCTCGAAATTAAAGAGCACCAGGAGCGCTTCAAGCGATGAGCCGTACAGGGTGATTCTGGAGGCAGGAATGATGTTTTCCGGAGGATTAAAAGCAACCGAATTAACGGTCGCGAAGGTTTTTACTCCCGCCTCGCCGCGACCGATGTACACGACCTCATCATCGTGGAGCTCCTTCTCATTCATAACTTTTTCAATCTCGATGCTCTTGCGATCTCCCGAGATAAAACGGCGTATGTCTCCGGCGAAGACCTCGGTGTTCTTCTCGTTCTTCACAACCTTATACTGGGTTGCGATGAGATTCTTCTCGCCCAGGCCGACTCGCTTCACGAATTCAATTGCAATCTCAAAGGGTATTGCGGTAAGCACCAGCGGATCGTACTCCTTGATGTATTTCACAAAGGTCTCGGCTCCGGGAAAGAGACGGGATTTCTTCCCGATGGCCGATACGCACGTTGTCGGAACATCCTTCAGAAGAAAGTCCGGAAAGTACACGGCAAGCTTGAAAAAGGAAAAGGGGATGTTTCCCTCTTCCGAGAGCTCCCTGTTTATCTTATCGAGAATATTCTCCAGCTGAACCGCCTCCTCGTCAAAGAATATTGAATCGAGGAGCTTGTTGTAGTCTCCAAATTCGAGAAAATCACCAAGTCCCAGGAATATCTTCTTCGGCCTTTCGAGAAGCGTGGAGGTCTCGCGGAGAAATTCCTTCTTTTCCAGGGTTCTGATATCAAAACCATCACGGCTCCCCCTGTTGATTATCAGGGTATATTTATCGTCAGCGATCGTTTCCATTCCGTTATTGCCATTTATGTATTTGCCTTCTGACATCATCACTCCGGCTCTTATAAATTACCCGAAATACCGAATAGGGCTTACGGACAATATGAGAAATGTATTGAAATGCCAAGAAGTTGACAAGTGATATTTTATGAGCACCTCCAAAAACCGGTATTTTCAATTTGTGGATCAATGAAAATCCCGGTTTTATGCACTGTGCACACGGCGACTCGGCGTTGAGCATGCCAGCGTGCACAGGATGAGAGAAAAAAAGTCGGCAAGGGGGCATCATATTATCAGTTTTACAAAATCCCCTTATTATAAAACCATCGAATGCAATCGGGTATATACCCTCAGAACGATCACTCTGCCCTTTTAACGCACATACAAATTTAAAAAATCGTTGACGTATAGTAAAATTCCTTCAAAAAGAAGATATCGATTCTATTCACGGTTCGTCATGCACCTCTCAGGCATTAATCGATATACGCTAAAAAGTGAGTTGAAATGATATTGGATTGGCATCGACCCGGGTGGTACCTTTAAATATCTTGTCTCCCACGGAAAGAGCATTACGATTGTAGTGATACAGACATACCTTACGTGCAGATAAACATCGCTCAGATGAGGTAAGAATTGCTTTTCAGAAGAGGAACGGTTATGAAAAAAGTACTGATTTCAGGCGCATCGAGAGGTATCGGGAGAGCCACCGCGCTCTTTCTCGCCGAGCGGGGCTACACCGTTGTAGGAACATCGAGAGATCCCTCGAAGTATCACGGCCTTGAAGAGGGGAACGTGACGTATGTGGCAATGGATGTGAACAGGAGCACCTCGGTGAGAAAAGGGGTGAAAAATGCGGCGAAAATAATGGGAGGTATTGATGTTCTCATCAACAACGCCGGAATAAGCCATGTAACCCCCTTTGAAGAGACATCAGAGAGGGACGGCCGCATGATTATGGAAACGAATTTTTTCGGGCTTGCTGCGGTCATCCGTGAAGCGATACCGTTCCTGCGTAAGAGCGATAACGGTCTTATCATCAATATAAGCTCACTCGGTGGCATTATGGGGATTCCTTTTCAGTCGTATTATGTGGCCAGTAAATATGCCGTTGAAGGGCTCTCGGAATCGATTCGGATGGAGCTCAAATCACAGGGCATACAGGTCGTGCTCATTGAACCGGGAAATATCCGCACCGAGATAGGAAAACACCGCCTCTACCCCCGAAAGGTCGGTGCTCCCTATCAGAAAACCTACTCCATAGTACGGGATATTGTCGACAGCACTGTTGATGAAGCCGAACCACCGGAAATAATTGCAAAGCTGATTCACAAAATACTTCAGAAGAAAAATCCCGGAGTACGGTATCCTGCCGGCAAGGGCTCGAGAATGATAAGCTTTCTGATTCGGGTTCTGCCCCAGAAAATAACCGAGCGACTGCTTCTCAATTACTATAATCTCTGAAGTACTCAGTAGCTTGTTAAAAAATTATTTTTTATTTGACATAATCCATCAATAATATTAATTATTACTGAAAGTAAGACGTTTTACTTTTATCTTTTTCCCTTTTTTCTTTGCTTTTTTCTCAAATCCCGCTGGCTCGTTTTTCACTGAGTAGGAGAGAGGGCTTTAATCATAAAACGGTAAATCTCTTCAGCAGTATTCAGTGGAATGAGCATTATACCTGTTAGAATAAACAGGAGCTTCGAAATCGATTAGACACCTTAAAAGTGTATATGCGGTGCATGCATCACCTCAAACAAACCTAATTGGAGGATACTATGGAACTACCAGTGAGAATGCTCTTTGCGAATATTCTCGTTGAAGCGGGCATCGATCATGTCTTTGGCATGCCGGGCGGAAACACCCCCTTTCTCTTCGATGGACTTTACGACCAACAGGACAATATACGAACGGTTCTGGCTCGGCACGAAGGGGGTGCCGCCTGTATGGCAGATATGTACGGCCGTATAACCGGCAAGCCCGCCCTGCTCATGGGACAGGGGGCGTGGATCTGCTCAAGCGGCGTCTACGGCATACTTGAGTCATACCTCGCCGGGGTCCCCATGATTATCATCGCTGATACCAGCGATTACTTTAACCTGCCTCTTCATGGCCCGTACCAGAACGGAACCGGAGATTACGGCGCAGTGGATTTCCCCAATATCATGAAATCAACGACAAAATTTACTACCGTTGCGAACAACGCAAACGAATTCTTACATGGTCTCAGGCTTGCCATCAAGCACGCTACCACCGGCCGACCCGGACCCGCATGTGTTCTCATTAAATGGAATGTCCCCTTTGAGAATGTCGATCCCGAACTCATATCACCGAAACTCTATCCCCTCGAAGGACACCTGAATACATCACCCCCCTGCATATCAAAGAGCGATGCCGACGCAATTGCCGATCTGCTCATCGATGCAGAGAATCCCGTCATGGCAGTGGGGAGAGGCGTGCACAGCGCGAGGGCATATGAAGAGGTTCAGGAGATTGCGGAGCTTCTGGGGATGCCGGTCGCTACCAGCTATATGGGGAAAAGCGCTATTGCCGAAACACACGATTGCGCCGTGGGAACCATGGGCGCCCTCGGGCAAAAGACGGCCAATGATATCATTACCGCTGCTGATCTCATCTTCGCCGTTGGCACCTGCCTTGCTCCGGACAACACAAAGTGGCTCTCCCCTGATTTCATCAATCCGGATAAACAGAAAATAATACAGATTGATATAGAGCCGCTCAACACCGGCTGGTCATTTCCGGTGGAGATGGGAATCACCTCCGATGCAAAGCTCGCGCTGAAAGAGATACTCTCATCAATAAAAACAAAGTCACCAAAGCTCGATGCGAAAAAGCGAATTGCCGAGCTGCAGAAGAAAAAGACGGAGCTGAAGTATTTCAACGATCCCTGTCGATTTGCAGACAACGTCCCCCTCGCACCGGAACGAGTTGTCAAGGAGTTGAACGATGTCGTAACCGCTGATGATATTGTGGTACTCGATGCAGGAAACAATCGCATATGGATGGCACATCACTTTCAGACCAAAAAAGCAGGTCAGCTCTATGCTGCTGGCGGCGCGGCGGCAATAGGATACGGCGTCACCGCCTCTCTCGCAGCTCAGATGCTCTATGCTGACAAGAGGGTGGTATGCGTATCAGGTGATGGCGGTTTTATGATGCACCTCTATGTCATGGAAATGGCCCGTCAGTACGAACTGCCAATAACCTATGTGATACTGAACAATTCATGTCTCGGGAATGTGATGGATTATCAGGTCCCCGACAGGAGAATCGCGACCGAATACCCGACCGCGAACTTTACGGAGATCGCAAAGGCTTTCGGATTCGACGCAATTCGCGTCGAGAAACCTGATGAATTACATGACGCTCTCAAAAAGGCTCTGGACAGCTCAAAACCTTTTCTGGTCGAGGCTATTGTCGACAACTATCCTCATTTCAAGGTAATGGGGTAAAATCATGGAGGTTCTCTCATGAGTACTGGGACAGTTAAAGAGTTTTCCGTATCCAGAGGATACGCTTATTACGTTTTTTCTCTTCTTTTCATCCTGTACATGTTCGATTTTACCGACAGATACGTCATTGCTTCACTCTACCCCTATATCAAGGCAGACTGGGGATTATCCGATACTCAGTGCGGTCTGCTCATGTCCACGGTAACCTGGGCGGTACTGGTGCTCACCTTTCCCATCTCGATCCTCATCGATCGATGGAGCAGGAAGAAGAGCATCGGCATCATGGCCACTATCTGGAGTCTCGCCTGCGGCGCCTGTGCCTTTACTACGAATTTCGGACAGCTCTTCGTTGCACGCACCATTCTCGGTGCCGGTGAGGCGGGCTATACCTCCGGCGGATATGCGATGATCTCTGCTTACTTTCCCGAGGAGAAACGCTCGACCATGAACGGCCTCTGGAATGCTGCCTACCCCCTCGGCGCCGCCCTCGGCATTATCATCGGCGGCATAATAGCGGTGAAGCTCGGCTGGCGCTACGCCTTCGGCCTCGTCGCTCTTCCCGGGTTAATCATTGCCATTCTCTTCTTCTGGGTGAAGGATTATAAAACGGTGGACCTGGTCAAGGAAGAAAAGAGGGAAAGGGCTTCAACACCGGAGAAGATGAAAATCGCTGATATCATCATATCCTTTGTAAAAACGCCATCTCTCATGATGACCTATTTCGGATATGCAGGCAATATCTTCTTCACGGTGGGGCTCATAACCTGGTTGCCGACCTACTACAGCAGGATGGAAGGCCTTGCCATGGATAAGGCAGGCATGAAGGCTTCGGTTATCATGCTCCTCGCCGTGATCGGGGCTCCCCTCGGCGGTATCATCACCGACTGGTGGCGGAAGAAGAGACTCAATGCACGAATGTCTATTCCCGCCCTCTCATCACTCCTTACCGCAGGGCTCATGTTCATCGGCTTCCTCTTCTTCGAGGGAACGGCGCAGTACCTGATTCTCCTGCTGGTTGGTCTGGTTACACCGATGTTCGTGCCGGGAGGATCGGCCGTAACACAGGATGTTGTCCATCCGGGACTGCGGGCAATATCATACAGCATCGCCGTCATTACGCAGAGCCTGCTGGGTGCATCTCTCGCTCCCATTTTCATCGGTGCCATATCCGATAGCTATGATCTCCTGACAGCCTTCAAGCTCCTTCCCCTCTTCGCGCTGCTGAGTTTTGTCCTCTTTTTTATCGGCTCCTTCTACTACGAACGGGATCTCGCGAAGGTTGAGAAGGTTATACTCGAAGAGGAGAGCACATAAGATGAAATACCGTATGAGCGATTCACCCAATCGCTCATACGGCAATGGCCAGAAGAGATAATTTTATCCGGAAGGAACGACATCCCGTCTACCGAAAGGCCGGAATACCGGTTATGTCCTGACCGAGGATCAGGAGGTGGATATCGCAGGTCCCTTCATAGGTATATACCGATTCCAGGTTATTCAGGTGCCGTATGATCGGATAGTCGAGGGTGATACCGTTTGCACCATGTATATCGCGGGCGAGGCGTTCATCTTCGCCATTGACGTATGCTGATACCTGCCCTTTCCTTCAATCCTTGAGGCATCCCACCCTGAGATTCATGAGCTGTGCGGCGTTAATCCCGGTGAGCATCTCATCAAAGAGCAAAAAATCGTTTATCGGCGAAGCAATGACGAACCTCTCAGCTCAATTTATATTCAGCAACCAATTTGTATAAGGGGACTTCTAAAATCTATTAATACGATGTTCCCCTGGCCGGCGTTGTTTTGCACATACACGCTGGCATGCGCGATGTCGTATCGCTGTGTGCACAATGCATAATACCCTTATTGCAATTTATGTATCAATGTAACTACCGGTTTTGAGAGGTGCCCGTAAATCAGATTTTTATCTATAACCCGTATTTATCAGGTTCGTAATTTCGTATTAAATAATTACACTCCTTATCCCAGCTCGATGCGCTTGAGGCGCGCCCATTCTGTTATCTCATCGGCATCACCGAGCAGAATTATCCTTTCAAGACACTTTTGTGCAAGAGCATGCTCTCCTTTTTTTATATACCCTTCCGCCAGAAAGCGGTTGACCCGTATCTCGATCCCGGGAAGTATCTCATAGCTCAACATTCTGACAATCCAGGGAGAAAGCTGTTCCAATTGCAACTCATTGCTCTCAATCAATTGCACGACCTCTTCCAGCTGCATTATCCCACGGGAATAAACATCGAAAACATCGGGAAGCATTATATAAACAGCACCTGAAACATAAAGCGCGAAGAGCTTAATCAGTGGATGCTGCTCCCGTATCACCTCATTTCGTTTCAGATAACCAATCGCCCTTTTCGCAAGATATATCGGACGCGAAAACCCCGATGTCATACTAAGAGAAAAAACATATGCCAGGGCTGCAGCAACATTCTCTGCCATATACATGGTCGGTTCAGATATCTTCCGCTCGGTGAGATCCAGTGCCGAAGCGATATCCCCTTTAAGCAGATAGGCGAGTATAGAAAGTGAAGAGGGTGTAATAAAAGTTAAAGCGGACGGAAGAGAATCAACAAGTTCCAGAGCAGCATCATAATTCCCGGAACAGAACGCATGTACGATGCGAGAGAGCGGTAAATCATCTCCATCATCAAGCTTATCCCCTTTCAAGGGCAAAAAAGATATAAGCGATACTTTTCCGGGAAGCTCATCCAGCTCACGTATCGCAATACTGCTGATATAACGTCGTATCTTTTGTTTGAAGAGTACGATAAGACTATCGAGATATTCGTCGGCCTCGGTTATCATCTTAACAGCTTCCCGGGTCGGCATATCACCCATAAAGCTCCTGACGAATCGACAGATATCTTTGTCAATGGCCATTCTGAGAGCATTAAAATATATCTCAATAGTTTCAATTGAATAATCCGGCGGCAAACCCGATTCCTCTCTGAGTTTAATCAACTCAATCATTTTACAATCGATAGCATCATAATACCGTTCCCCTTTAACTATCTCCGGAATAATCAAGCCCTTCTTCTCAAGGAGATCTATCTTCTCCTTTTCATAACCGGTATAGTGGCTGATTTTCATCTCGCTGATCGGCTGTATATTTGGCAAGAGCGTATGAGCGGTGAAAATAGTCTCTCCCAGTTCGAGATCTCCATTGGAATAGTCTTCTGAATTGATGAGTCTCCTGATAACATCAAGGGGGAGAAATTTTTCACGCTGCATCTTTTTAATGAATTTTATTCGCTCCACACATGATGGATCATAATATGACATGGTCTTTCCTGTTTTATAGGCCATCGGTATAAGGCCTTCATTCACCCAATGCCGTATTGTGGAGGTCGATACTCCCGTCATCTGCGATAATTCGCTTATCCGCAGCTTTTTTTCCTTTTTTCTCATTTGCTTATTATCCGCCTCCTTTATAAAAAATACTTGACATAATACTATAAATATCAGAATGTCAAGACTTTAAAGTAAAACATTATACTTTATAGTTCTCATGTTGTAAGCTTTACCAATCATCGCCCTGAATAGAACACATATATTTTTAATACACGTGGATGGGATGATACGAGTAGCAATAA
>CAZZCF010000038.1:0-29790 GCA_964652955.1 uncultured Leptospirales bacterium | reverse complement strand
TCGGGCCATCCATATTTCAGGAGCTTTAATACGGATTTTCTCATTACACCCTCCATGAGCGCGTACATCTCCCTTGGGATTATGTTAAATATTTCAGAAATTTTTGCAACCTTTTTTTTCACAAATTTTTCAAATCATAAATTTTACCCGATTGATAAATCGGTATTTCACAACTCCACACAAAACGTGATTATATATCCATTTTGATGAAAACAGGTGAATATGCTGTTCCGAATCGCAAACTGTTATGAACGAAGAATATCAAATTACTTTTTCTATCACAACATCTCAACCGTAAAGATATTAGGTAAATAGTAAAAACTTTCTTGAAAAGTGTATAAAAATAATAATTATGGCTACAGGGAACAACAACCGATCATGAATGCATGACAGTATCACAATACGAATGAAAGAAACAGATGGCACGGGCACTAAAACAGATCGAAGAGAGTATCGTTAACAGTATCATTGGCGAAGGGTCTGAATTTAAGGGTGAATTCAAGATAAACGGCCTCTTGCGTATTGATGGCAAATTCAAAGGAACCATTGAAACAGATGGCAAAGTTCTGATTGGGAAAACCGGTGAAGCCACAACTGACATCCGGGCTCGTGTCGTGGTCATTGGCGGCACGGTTCGAGGAAATATCTTTGCCGATGAACGGGTAATTTTGCTCACGTCCGGTCACATCATTGGGAACATCATTACACCAAGCCTTATTATGGAAGAGGGAGTAACCTTTGAGGGGAATTGCATTATCAATAAGGGACACGAACAGTGAGAGGGGCTTTGCCCCTTCAGGCGATAACGACAGAAACACGCCGTATTTCAGAAAATGGAACCCCATCATCTAAAACATGTATCGATACAATTGAGGAGAAAATCAGATTCTCATCCTGTAATCTGCTCAGCTGCATATCGCGGTAATAATTGCTTTTTCGGAGTTCACGTATGATAGAGCTAACTCCAACAGCTCCAAAAAAAGACGAAAAGAAGGAGATAAAGCAGAAAAAACGAGCTTCTTCCGTACAACAGAAGGGGAAATCCTTTACCGCAACTCTGCAGAGAAGGATCTCTTTTGAATTTCAGGGAAACCTCGAAGAGCTGATGGAGGAGCTCAAAAACCAGGAGAAAAACTTCCTGCTGAAACAGAATGATTACGAGCTCAATCGATATAAGGCAATTGTGCAGAAAGTTCTCAAACTAATTCTCGAAGAGGGTTTTCAGACAAAAGAACTTAAGCGTTTACGAAAGGACAGGGCGGATTTCATAATCGTCAAGGATATCAATCTGAGACTATTAAATATCTCGAAATACATAACGGGCAATCGCAACAAAGCATTCAACCTGCTAAAAGAAATTGAGGAGATACGGGGACTTATTCTTGACTTATTACAGTAACTCTCGAATCCTGCTCACCGGTATTCTTTCATTACAGAGCATTCTTCCATGTTGCACCTTCAAGGAATAAAAGGACATCAGTCCCAGATCCAGAGGCTCGCTCTTTTGCTCGAGAAGGGCGCTGTTCCACAGGCAATGCTCTTTTCAGGAATTGACGGCATTGGGAAAAGAAGAATCGCTGAGTCATTCCTCACCGCCCTGTTTTGCACCGGCAACAACCCTCCCTGTCTCGCCTGCCAGGCCTGCAAACAGATAATGGCCGGCTCCTTTCCTGATTTTATCAGGATTCAGCCGAACGAGAGGGGCTCCATCCCAATCGGTACAGAGGGGAAAAATGAATACGGCACTATTCGATGGTTTACCGAACGGCTTACGAGAAAATCAGTATCGGGAACCTATGCTGCACTCATTGACGGTATTGATCACGCTACCCCGGAAGGGCAAAACGCTCTCTTGAAGACCATCGAAGAGCCTGCTGCAAATACTCACATTATTCTCATCACCTCAAATCGAAGCGCAATACTCCCAACTATACTGTCGAGATGTTTTGAGATTAAGTTTCTCCCCCTGCCTGAGGAAACGCTCTGCCGTATACTCATGGAAAAGGAGCCCGCACAAGATGAGCCGAAATTCCTGTCTCAGATTTCCGGAGGATCGGCTTCTCTGGCACGTGCGCTCACAAATACCGAATTGCTCGACGATATTCTGCAGCTCTGTGAAGAAATATCATCATTCATCCGGGGCACCGGGGAAAAAGCTCTTCAGCTGTCAGCCGTACAGAAATCCCGCAATTCTGACCAGCTCATCGATACAGCCATTAACCTCTACCGCCTGAATATACGTCTTTTGATTCACGGTCATCCACCGCACAACTCCATAAAGGGGGAAACACACTTCGAACGGTTCTTAAAAGGTATTTATTTCGATAATGTTCAAATGGCGGCTGCAATTATCAAAATATTTCTTGCACTGAAAAAGGGGCGTACTTATAATCTCAATCTCAGAAATTCTCTAAAAGGTATGCTCTATGCGCTCCACGGACACCACGTGGGCGAACTCCATCTTCTGAATCAAACACCAGGGTAAACCGCCAAAGGAAAGAGCAATGGAGATAACAGCAATACGATTACGAAACAGCTATCAGACATGCTATGTCGATACCAATAATCTCTTTGTTAAAAGAAACACCCTTTGTCTCGCAGAAACCGAGCATGGCATTGACATCGGGCGCATTACAAAATGTCCGAGTCATATCAAGAAAAAGAATCACGAGGTTCAGGGTCGGTTACTGCGCAAAACGAACGAAGATGATTTAAAAAAGCTCCCCGGCATTGAATCCCTTGAGGAGCGCGCCTTCAAGGTATGCAGAGAAAAAGCCCAGGCAAAAAATCTCAATATGAAATTAGTATCGGTGAAATGCCTTTTCGATAAAACCAAGATAATCTTTTACTTCATCTCAGAGAACAGGATTGATTTCAGAGAGCTGGTACGAGATCTCGCTTCTGTTTTCAGGACGAGAATTGAGATGAGACAAATCGGTGTCCGCGACGAGTCGAGGATAATCGGCGGTTACGGCCCCTGTGGTCGAGAACTCTGCTGTGTCAGCCTGAAAGAAGAATTCGACCCTGTCTCGATAAAGATGGCAAAGGAGCAGAACCTCAACCTGAATTCACTGAAGATATCGGGCATGTGCGGCAGGCTTCTCTGTTGTCTCAGTTATGAATACGATGTATACTATCAGTTAAATAAAGAGCTCCCCCCCATGAATGCCGAAATTCCGGTTGGCAATAAAATCTTTGCGGTAGACTCAGTTGACACCCTCAAGCAGCTCACTCGAATCAGACACGGGCAGTTCACCATTACCGTTTCAAGTAAAGACCTTATCAACAAGAACAATACCTATTCACTTACCGAACATGCCCTCGCAATGATCACGAAGAGTTTTGAACATGAAACAGACGAGGAGATAGATGATTAATCCGCGCACATGTCGATTAATCATTCAGGCGAAAGGAGCCCTTCTCCACCTGCACTTCTAAACCGATTAGTTTCCGAGGTTCCGAATGGAAAAGCGATTTTACGTTACAACACCGATATACTATGTCAATGCAGAACCCCATATTGGCCATGCATATACTACCATTCTTGCAGATTTTCTGAAGCGATTCCATGAAATGCTCGGTTACGATGCCTTCTTCCTGACAGGAACCGACGAGCATGGCGAGAACGTGCTCAAGGCGGCAACTGAGCGGGGATTCACCCCCAATGATTATGCGGACAGGATCAGCGCAATATTCAAAGAAACATGGAGCCAACTCGGCATCTCCAATGACGACTTCATCAGAACGACCGAAGAGAGACATCGAAAAGTCGTGCAGCTTGTCCTCCAGAATGTTTATGACGGCGGGGATATATACTTCGGCAGCTACGGTGGATTTTACTGCACCGGATGTGAGCGGTTTTTCACTGAAAAAGAGATGGTGGATGGGAAATGTCCCGATCACAACAGAACTCTTGAGTGGATTGAAGAGCAGAACTACTTCTTTAAAATGAGCAAATACCAGAGCTGGTTGGTGCAACATATCAAAGACAATCCGGATTTCATCAGACCGGAGAGATACAAGAATGAGGTACTCTCTCTCCTGGAGAATGATATACTTGAGGATCTGTGTATATCACGGCCTATCTCCCGACTCAACTGGGGAATCCCGTTACCTTTCGACAGCAACTATGTTACCTACGTCTGGTTTGATGCCCTTCTTAATTACATCAGTGCCGTCGGATATCCGGACGATGAGAAATTCAAAAAATACTGGCCCGTCGTTCATCACCTCATTGCAAAAGATATTGTGAAGCCGCACGGCATCTTCTGGCCAACCATGCTGCGGGCCGCCGGTATCGAGCCATTTCAAAAGCTCAATGTGCACGGCTACTGGACCATGGAAGAATCAAAAATGTCGAAGAGCCTCGGGAATGTGGTCCGCCCAAAGGAACTCGTTGAAAAATACGGCAATGATCAGATACGATATTTCTTTCTGAGAGAGATGACCTTCGGGCTCGATGCGAAATTCTCAGAAGAGGCAATTGTCAACCGCATAAATTACGATCTCGCGAACGACCTCGGAAACCTCATCAAGCGAACCTTCACGATGGTAAGCAAATACTTCGATGGAGCTATTCCTCCATTCAATTCCGACAGCCCTGCAAACCGCGATGAAATGACGGCCCGTCTGACAACAGCGGTTGAAGAATACAAAACAAGCATACAGTCGTTTCAGTTCAATGTGGGAATTGAAAAATTTTGGGAATTCATAAGATACTGTAACAAATATATCGACGACTTCAAGCCCTGGGAGCTCGCAAAGGGAAAAAAGGAACTCCTCTCGTCGGTACTGAGAAATCTTCTCGAAGCGATTCACAGTATCGGCATACTCCTCTCGCCCATCTGTATCACAATCTCCCCAAAAATCATCAATGCGCTCAACTCGCATATGAACTGGCCGCTTTCAGCAGTTACATCATTGAACTGTCTGACCGACGGTGAAACCATTACCGATATCGGTATTCTCTTTCCCCGTCTGGAAAAAGAAATCATTCTCGGTGATGAAAGTGAGGAACCATCCGTGTCTGAAGAAGCATTAATTGATATCAGGGAATTTTCCAGGATTGATTTACGCATTGCACAGGTGCTCGATGCTCAGCCGATCAAGGGCTCTGATAAGCTTTTAGAATTAGAAGTCGACAGCGGTGATGACAAAAGAACCATCATAGCCGGAGTGGCACAGCATTATTCCCCCGATTCTCTCATCGGGAAAAAAGTAATTATCGTCGCAAATCTGAAACCGGCAACACTCTTCAAGCGAAAATCCTACGGAATGCTCCTGGCCGCAACGGATGCGAGCGGTAAACCGACCGTTATTGAAGTTGACGATAGTATTCAAGTGGGATCGAAACTCTCATGAACCCCTTAATTCGAACATCAAGCTGCGCGTGCGGCAATCGCGTGTACCACTATCAAATCAAGCTCTGGATGCGATGATAATAGGTATTCTCTCAGATACGCACAATAATATTCAAATGGCGAAAAAGGCGATCGAAATCTTTAAAGAGAGAGGTGTTGATCTGGTGATTCACGCAGGAGATCTGACATCCCCGAAGATGATGGATCTCTTTAAGGATCTCAACTGTAAATTCGTACTGGGCAATGCTGATATCGATGTTGAAAGCATCAATCAAAAGTCACAGGAAATGGGGTTTGGCCCCGTAGAGGGTTCCTGGGATTTCGTTCTCGATGGAAAACGATTCATTCTTTTTCATGGAGATGATGTTCCGATGTTCAGAGAAGCGGTCGCCTCAGGGAAATACGACTACATCGTTAAAGGGCATACGCATTTCTTTGAAAACTATGTCTCGAACAGGACGAGAATAATCAATCCCGGAACGCTCTTCGGCGATGAGGAGCTCACTATCGCTCTTCTCGATACGAAAAAGGAAAAAGTGGAAAAAATCAAGATTGAACGTGATGAATAGTGATAACTGCTGAGATAAAGAACATTGAGATGTTTATCGCTCAGTCAGCACTTCGATAATTCGCTCGAAATCATCGAGGGAATAGTAACTGATCTCAATTTTACCGCCCCGGTCCGTGTGCTTAATCTCAACCTTGGTCCCCAGAACGGAAATGAGAAGATCCTCCATCTTCTTTATCTGAGGATGTTTCACTTTCCTTTTCTCTTTCGTATCAACATCCTTTTTTTTCTGAGCATCCACCATCTTTTCAAGGGCCCGAACCGACAACCCCTTCTTGACAACCTCGCTGAACAGCTCCTCACGCTTCTTCTCCGAAACAGAGAGAAGGAGCTTCGCATGACCGACGCTCATTTCCCCTTCCGAGAGGCTCTTCTGTATGGTGTCGGGAAGGTTGAGGAGGCGGATCATATTGGCAATAGTAGCCCTCTCTTTCCCCACCCGCTGAGCAATCTCATGCTGTTTTAAATTAAACCGGTTAACCAATACCTGATATGCTCTCGCCTCTTCTATCGGATCGAGATCCGTCCGCTGTATGTTTTCAATCAGTGCCATTGTTAACGTCTCCTCCTCGCTCGCCCGCACGATGATCGCTGCGATTTCCCGCAATCCGGCGGTTTTACAGGCCTGTAACCTCCTCTCGCCGGCAATGACAAAATAATCATCCCCCTCTTTTCTGACGAGAATTGGCTGAAGGAGCCCTACTGATTCTATCGACTCTGCAAGTCCCCGGATTGCAGAATCATCGAAGTGCGTTCTCGGTTGATTCGGGTTAGGTTTGATTTTCCCAACATCAATGTGGACAACCCTCCCCTTCTCCTCGGCAAGTGTTTTCTCCAGCGTATCAAGCGATACCGAGTCCGAGATGATTGCCCCAAGGCCTTTCCCCAGAACCTTCTTAGCCATTGCTCAATACCTCTTCCGAGAGTTTCTCATAGCTTATACTCCCCGCACAGGATCTATCGTATACACTGATTGGCTTCCCAAATGACGGCGCCTCGGAGAGGCGCACATTCCTCGGAACAATTGTCTTGAATACCTTATCCTTAAAGTGCTCTCGCACATCCGATACAACCTGCTGGGATAAATTAGTCCGCGAATCGAACATGGTCAGCACCACACCTTCGAGTTTGAGGTTTACGTTGAGCCGCTCCTGAACCATTGCAATAATCTTCAGAAGCTGGCTCAAGCCCTCGAGAGAATAGTACTCGCACTGTAAGGGTATCAGAACCGAATCAGCAGCAACGAGGCTATTCAGCGTCAGAATTCCCAGCGAAGGGGGGCAATCAATCAATATGAAATCATACTCATTCCGTATCGTGCGGATTTCCTTTTGCAGGATGAATTCCTTTTCTTCCATATCCAGCAGATCGACCTGCGCACCGGCAAGATGAATATTTGACGGAACGATAAAGAGATTATCCAGCGATGTCTCATATATTGCCTCCCCGATAGGGACGTGCCCGATCAAAACCTCATAAATGGTGTTCCCGATATCTTCGACAGACATACCGAGCCCAAAGCCCGAGTTTGCCTGAGGATCGATATCAATTATTAACACCCGGTATCCCTTTTCAGCGATGAATGCGGCGAGGTTGATTGCTGTCGTCGTCTTGCCGACCCCACCCTTTTGATTAGAAATTGAAATAATTCTGCCCATGTCTCGCTCCGCCCATCCCGGGAAAAAGCTCACGTTCAGTCCGGGAGGGGCACTTAGTATATGTCATCCACAAACTGCATTATAGCTTCAGAATCGACAAGAGAATTCATCTTTTCGCCTCATGCAGACCGTTCCTATCCTTTTCAACTTAATGAAACAAGAAAAACAAAAAAAGTAAAGCGGGTATTATGCCATCCCATGCCCGCGCAACGTGTATAAAGAGTATCAAGTGCTGCCTTATTGCACGATATCGCTCGCTTTTATCTATGACGAGCCCGTCCGGAAAACCTCCGTGGCATAGTGTACCTTTTAATCAGGAAAAAAGCCACTATCGGAAGCGCGGGAATAAGAAGAAATACGAAATTCACCGGAATGAAACCGATACTTCTGCCCGATGCAATAATAACCGCATACGGTTTATAGAAACATCTCCCCGTTGGATATATTTTCACAAAACACTGATTCCGAATTTTCGAGGGGATGTCAATCGAAAATCGCCTCCTATTCGAAACCATCGAGCTCACAAAATTCTTTTTGCTATCACGGATATCTATCTGGTAATTAATTCCACTCGAGGAGAAAAAGAGCGTCGTATCGTCTCCGACAAGCTTCAAACGGTATTCTCGCGAATGCTCATCCGTGAAAACAGAATCAACATAAGCGCCCGCAATGCGCTGCCTGCTCTCGAGCACATAATCAGACAAGCCGGTCAGGAGGTCTCGAAATGCAACACGGTAGACGACATAGCGAATTAAATCAATATCAGTATTTCCATAATAGCTGGTATACAACACCTCGCCCTTCCCGCGAGGCAATACCACAGCAATCGGCCCCGTACGGGATCCTCGAAGCGTCTCAAATGCTCCCTCTGCAAGTACAACTGAATTTTTTACGGATTTTAAAGCAATCCAACCGGAGTGAGAAACAGGCACTATCTCCTTTTTTGTTCCACTGAACCGGATAAGATCTCCCTTATACACGAGCTCAATCCTTCCGGGCATGCCCATGTTTGGAAATCCATCAAAAAACTCAAAGGCATTGTATGCCCGTTGCAGATATTTAATTGAATATCCTGAAAAATATGCTGAACCACCATCTTCTATAAATCGGGTAACATACCGGGAGAACTTTTTCTCATCAATGTTACAATCCTCTTTCATAACAAGCGCATGAACATCCTTCCTCTGAGAAAGGACGCTCACACTGGTTTCTATGGGCAGATCGATGCCGCAGGGGAAAAAAATTGCTCGATATCGCGAGTAGGTTTTCCCCCTGTCGAGGTCACTATAGGAAATTTCGGTAAAGGGTATCTGCGCTTTGCGCAGCATGTTGCCGATCTGATCGTATTCTCCTTTCACCACGGCAATTCCCGATTCGCCCCCATAGAGCTCACCGCTCAAAAGAACGAAGAGGCAAAGGAGGAGAAGGGCACGACCACCTATCCGAACCATCACTTATTATTTCCCGTTAACTCTTTAATACGTCGAAGGAGATCTCTCCTGTTCTCGAGATCATTGAGGACTTCATCATCCTTGCACTCATGTGCTATCTGATAGCAGAAAGCAATGATTTCCGATAAAACCCCCTCTTGAATGGTATTCCCTATAACCTGTTTACCCGAAAGAAGCTTGCTGAGAAGCGGGCCCTTCTGGAATCCTTTTATCGTGCAGTCATAAAAGGGTATCGGTCGGCCAATATCCTTATAAAATTCATCGACCCCCCTGCCTGAAAGGGGTGTTCGAATATCGTCAGCATTCTTTAACGTACCTTCATGCAGCAGCCATTTCTTATGCATTCCGTAAAGAGTGTGCAACTCCCAGCCAATCTGATAAAAGATACTTCCTATTCTCCTCAAAAAGGCGCCGATGTGGGACATGGATCGAATCTCTCCATTGAGAATACGAATCGCTTCTTCCCGACGTATCACCAGATTCGGGTTATCTATCTTAAAGCGATATACCTCTTCAACAATTTCACCGAGATTCGTCAAATCCCTCTCAAAATAATCTGAATCGAATATGTTTCCTTCAAGGTAGTTTTTATGTTTATCATTAAAATAAATAAGCGAACCATCCAGACAGGCACTATATGAATTGTTGAAGTAATTAATAGATCCATCAATGAATGTTAAAAAATCCTCCTCATAGACATCCTCAACGTCAACCCTCTTCTTATTGATAGTTTTCCACTGATATTCGAAAACATTCTTGAGCACGTTTTCCCCACCCCTCGTCATCTTAATAAGGACATAGAGCTCCTCATAGGGATTCAACTCCTCCTTCAGCTGTGCAATTCTCCTTTTTCTGCGAGATTCAGGGTCCTTTCCGTACTTCTTTAAATACTCAATACTATAATCCCATACCTCATGGCTCACGGATGGCGGGAGAATAGTATAATATGATATAAGATCATCCCTCCCGATCTCCCTCTTAAAAACGAGCACCCCGTTTATAATGAGTAAAAGCTGCGAGAGTGAATCAATAGAATAGTTCAACCTGAGGTATTTCGATATGGGATCGTTTCCATCGGTTACCGATGAGAGAAATGCTCTGGCAGTCATCAGGTACTCATAAATTGCCTTCTCCCTGGCAAGGTTTCGCTTCTCCTTTGCCCTCTTCAGCTGTTCTGAATCTTTCTCATTGACAGGTTCTTTCTTGAAATCATCAAGAAGTCTCAACTTATTTTCCAAAAGGAGGAGAACCTGTTCTCTCGTCTCTGAATCAAGCAGCGTAAAGGAATAGAAGTGGCTGACATAATTCCTGAGCTCATCCTCAAAATCTATCCTGTCCATCCATTTGATAACATCCACCCCGTAACGTATGAGCGGTGTATCCATCATCCATTTTCTGAGAATCCGTAAATAATTGAATCCGGTTGCATCCTGAATACTATCGTCTTTCAGTATTTCAACCAGAACGATTAACAGATGCGTCACCACCTTCTCCTGAAAGACCGACAGCTTTTTCAGAACACGCAAAAGCCGCTTGGCAGGAATGAGTCGTTTTTTGAGCCCGAATCCCAGACGATTATTCGCATGAATGAGATATCGTTTTTTGAAGAATTTGAGCCGTTTGTATTGGCGGTAGAGCGATTCTATATAGACACTCGATTCAGCGGGCTCAACCAGTGTCCTTTTCTCGGGAACATCTGCTTCAGAGGTACCGCTCGCGATCGTTTCAACCTTTTGGGTCTCCCTCAATTCAACACGCTCGTGGCGTGGTATCTTTACCGGTTTATCCGGGCACGATTTCACCAGATCAATGATGGTTCGATACCGCTCTTCAGCATTGATATCCTCATTCTTCATCAAAGACCGAATAATATCCATTTTAACGGATGGGATACTCTTGCTGAGAAGAAGCCCTTTCGCTTTTCTCTCGAGCTTTTTAATATCGCCTTCCATAGCAAATTGCAGCATATACCGATTTCAGTCAGATTTGCAACCGTCACGGTGATAGTGAAAGCACCCCGGTCACATTATTGTACCGTTCATTACATCTCTGTCAAGATAATATCTTCACGCCACCATTCAAATGACCCGGTACCGCTTACCGGACGAAAGGACAGTGAATATCGAGCGAACAGGCGAGATAGTGACACCGATGAATCTTTCCCTATAACCTCCTCTTGATTATTTGCAACTTTTTTTGACGGATGTTCATAATCGCGGTAATTTTAATAATCATACATAATCACATACCGGATACAGAGGTTTGCTATGAAAAAAAAGGTAAAGGACATATTGAATAAGAAAGAGAGTGCAGTAATAACAATCAAAAACACAGACACGGTACTTGACGCAATAAAGAAAATGAATCAACACAAAATAGGTGCTCTGCTGGTCCTTGACAAGCGGGATAAGCTCGCTGGCATTATCACTGAACGTGACGTTCTGCACGAATGTGGAAAGTCCTCACAGACAATTGATAAGACAAGAGTCGATGAGGTAATGACCAAACATCTCATTATCGGCATCCCCAATGACGAAGTGCAATACCTGATGGGTGTTATGACAATAAACAAAATCAGGCACCTGCCTATAATGGATCGGGAGAATATTGTCGGAATTATTTCGATTGGTGACCTCGTTAAATCACAACTCGAGGAAGCGGAATTTCAGAACCGATATCTGGAACAGTACATACAGAGCGGGTAGTCGCTCAACACCTCGCGCCAGGC
The DNA here is from genome assembly GCA_964652955.1 of uncultured Leptospirales bacterium. GTDB lineage: Bacteria > Spirochaetota > UBA4802 > UBA4802 > JAKQUI01 > CAZZCF01. The sequence goes on along the minus strand of CAZZCF010000038.1, from coordinate 18,025 downwards.
GAGGGGATGCGCTCGCCGATTCACGATCTGAGATATTTAAGCTTTAGCAGTATAAATATAGAGAGGAACCCCCTTCCGGGAGATTCCTCTCTATGTGGTAAGATCTTTCCTCATTAAAAAACGAACTTAAAGGCGGTCTGAACTTTCCAGTTGTCGCCCGACTCAAGGCCGAGATAGAGCGTCTTGATATAGGCAACTTCTGCGCCGAACATGAAATTATTGTTGAGATACCACCAGAAGTTCCCCCAGCTCATGCTGTTCTCCTTCCTGCTGCCGGTCCCGATGGTATCCTCATCGACGACCTCGGTCCCGTTTCCGAAGCTGAAGGTGAGCGGAGCACCGAGCGTTCTCAGGTCGATCCAGAGCTCAGCCCAGCCGCCGTAGCTTTCGACCGGATTAATTTCCGCATCGGCAGTTCCCCAGTCGGTCTTGTGAATACCCTGAGCGATCCCGCCGAAATAGGTATCGATATTCTCCCCCTTGAAATAGTGGCCCGAAAGCTTGATCAGGCCCAGCTTGAAGGAGGCAAATCCCTGCAGATACCAGGAATCGACATCTTCGGTGGTGTAGTTCTCCACCACATCGTCTCCGATTCCATCCGCCCCGTCAGTCCCGTCCGAGTTATTCACCAGGTCAATACCGGCCTTGTTGATATTGAGCGCATGCTTCTCAACCATGTACTGACCAGAGCCGCCCAGGATCACGTTCACGTTGGAGGCGGGATTGATTCGCAGGGTAATCCTTCCCTTGTAGGACGGACGCCTGCTCGCCTCACCGGTGCCGTTCCAGTCGAGCTGATTGTCGCCCGTGGTGCTCCTCGGCCCGGAATTGAAAAAGTCGCTGTTATCATCACGGCTGTAGTCACCCTTGTCGGCACCGTCATTCCCCTGCGCGCGGGCAACCGACGCCTCGAAGGTGATACTGAATATTTTTGAGCCGAGCGTCTGTCCGATAGCCACCTGCGGCTCACGCATAAACAGGAGGCCGGCACCGGCCAGCGGAATAAAGGTGATCATATCCGGTGCGCAGAACCCGGGCGTTCCCAGCATCCAGTTGTTCCCTGCCAGCAAATAGGTCTTCGTCGGCCAGGTAAGCTGCATGTAGGCAAGCCGCAGCCGCATCTCCGACTGCCGGGCAGAGGTTCCGGAGTCAGGAAGGCCACCCCAGAAATCGAACTCGAAGCGCGCCAACGTATCGGCACCGAGAGCCTTCGGCCCGAAGATGAAGAATCCGAGCCGGGAGGTGCGCGCCGACATCGTCAGCGATCCATCCTGGTCCGAGCCTTTTACCTGGGAATTATTCAGAGTATCGGAAAAAGCCCAGAAGGGACATTCCGGATTCAGCACCGAAGAGTCATTATGAATAGCATCCAGCTTCACAAAGCCGTAGAGCTGAGCCTTCCATTCGGGACCCTCGTAAATCATCAGTTTTTCAGGCTTTTTATCCTGTGAATAGAGCGCTCCTGATAATGAGAAAATCGCTATCAGGATAAAGACAATACTTATTCTTTTTTTATGCATCCTCCTCTCCTTTTCAGTATAAAATTAAAGAGGACAACATCCTCTTTTTGAGACATGAGCTTATGCGAACGAAAATTACAATGTACGGGGATATTTATAACAATGTTTTATTGTTAAAGCAGCAATTTATAATCACAATAAATGGAAAGTCAACACATTTTTATATATATAAAATGTGCATTATTATAAACATGCCTGCAGGCACCGAAAAAAGTGACCGCCCGTGCCTGCTGCGCCCGGATTGCGCAGAACCGAAAAAGCCCCCGCCTCATGCGGGGGCTTTCTGAATCACGTTCCCTGTCTGAATTAAATGCGACACGTCGGCGTGTAACATGTTAAAAGTGCCATCCCGGAACCCGCTCCTAGAACTGCATGCGCACGCCAACCTGTCCCATCACGCTGTCGTTGGGACTTGAGAGGATGCTCGTTACCTCGGCCTGAAGCTTGAGAACCCAGAGATTGAATTCGAGCCCCACCGTCCACTTGGGAATCATCGCATAGGGTTTCATGCTGTAATCGATAGCGACATCAATAGTTCCCAGCGTTTCACCTTCTGTTACTACCGGAACGAAGGTTACATCAGATTTAATTGTACCATCGCCATCCATTTTGAAGTCGAAGCTCCCGTAATTGAAGGATACCGAGGGACCGGTATAGAGGCTTATGAAGTATAGGAGATCTAGTTTTTTTAATGATTCCGGGGCCACCGAGAAGAAGCTCCATTCAATCTTTCCTTCATTGGTATATGTGGCCGTTGCTGAAATTAAACCAGCTCCAGCAATCTCAACATCCTCCGCATCCTGCATTTCCAGGATGGTCTTTGTCTCACCGTTCATGTAGTCGAAGCCGAGATTCAGGCTTACCCCGCCGAAGGTGAAGAGTATCGGAATCAGGGTAATCGAGGGGAGGAGATTGTACCTGAACTTCGCTCCCACCGAATAGACCTCGGTATCCCTGACGGTGACCTTGTAGGAGACATCCTCCGATTCGTCGTCAAAGCTCTCGTCGACCCTGTAGAACCAGCCGAGGGAGAAGAACTTCACGGTCACGTCGAGCCGCTCGGTAATGCCGGTGCCGATATGAAATGCTCCGTTGATGCCCCCGAAGGGGATGGTGGGTTTCTCCTCGCTGAAATCATCGGAGCGATTCATTTCGAGTATTCCTGCTCCCACCGCCACGCCGAACTCGAAGTGCGGAAACTGCTTGATGGCCGACTTCCCGTTGGGATATCCCAGGGTGTTGACCATGGCTAGAGCGCTCGGTATGACCTCCTCGTTCTCGGTGAAGAAGCCGTCAACGAATTGTTCAAAGTCATCTTCCGCATCGGAAATTTCAATAAATGTGAATCCACCTGCAGGTGTAATGGTAACATCTGTTCCCGCTTCCGAATACAGTGGCAGGAATAGTATTATCGAAAAAATCAATAGTGAAAACAGCACTTTTATCTTCATGGGTGAGCTCCTCATCAACAAATTCGCGGACAATAATCGCCCGTTTCATCGTACAGTATTATATACATGGCACGAGGCGTATAGTGCAATAATTATTATCAAAAAATAATATGCCAAAGAGGGTGTTTCCGACGGCAAAGGAGCCGTTATCCCGAGCGCCTGCCCGCTGTCAGGCAGGCGGTAAGCGATTCCCGTTCATTAACACTTTAATTTCACTGTTACATCATTTTAATAATAATTATCCTAATATGAACAGAGATTACTTCGTCGCCAGAGCTCCTCGTAATGACACATCATGTTAGCAGCCCGCCCCGTCGAAGACGGGGGCTGGGTGGTATACAATATCCGTCACCCCGCCGAAGGGGCGATGGGGTGGTATACAATATCTGTCACCCCGCCGAAGGCGGGGTGACAGATATTTCTTTTACTTAAAGAGTATCGATTCCCCATCGCTGTCGATCTTTATCGTAACATCGCCGGACACATCACCCTCGAGGAGCCTCATCGCCAGCGGATTCAGAATGTGCTTCTGTATCGCCCGTTTCAGCGGACGGGCGCCGAAAGCGGGATCATAGCCCGCGTCAACGAGAAAGTCGAACGCCTTCTTGGTAAGCTCAAGCGTGATACCACGCTCCCTGAGCCTCTTGGCCGTCAGGTTGAGCTGCAGCTTGACAATATCCTTGATGTTTTCCTTCGAGAGCGGATTGAAGATGATTATCTCATCAACTCGATTCAGAAACTCCGGCTTGAAGTGCATCTTGAGCTCCTGCTCGATCCCCCGTTTTCTATCCTCATAGGGTATCGATGTATCACCGATATACGATGTCCCGATGTTGGAGGTCATGATGATAAGGGTGTTCTTGAAGTCAACGGTCCGCCCCTTCGCATCGGTGAGCCTCCCCTCATCGAGAATCTGGAGAAAGATGTTGAAGACATCATGATGGGCTTTCTCGATCTCGTCGAAGAGGAGTACCGAATAGGGTCTCCGTCTCACCGCCTCGGTGAGCTGGCCGCCTTCCTCGTAGCCCACGTATCCGGGCGGCGCTCCGATGAGCCGCGCCACCGAATGCTTCTCCATGTACTCGGACATATCTATTCTGATGACGGCCTTCTCGTCATTGAAGAGGAACTCGGCGACCGCTTTTGAGGTTTCCGTTTTCCCGACGCCTGTTGGCCCGAGAAAGATGAAGGTGCCGATGGGTCTCTCCACATCCGAGATGCCCGAGCGCGATCGCCTGACCGCTTCTGAGATTGCCTGAAGCGCTTCATCCTGCCCAACAACGCGCTGCTCCAGAAGGGACTCCATCTTGAGCAGCTTCTCCTTCTCCCCTTCGAGCATCTTGCTGACCGGAATGCCGGTCCAGCGGGAGACCACCGATGCGATCTCCTGCTCGGTAACCTCTTCCTTGAGGAGCGTCCTGTTCTTCTGGACCTCGACGAGCTTCTCATTCATTTCCTTCAGTTGCTTCTCGAGCTCGGTAATCTTTCCGTAGCGAATCTCGGCAACGAGATTGAGATTCCCCTCCCGTTCGGCCCGCTGCTCTTCAATCTTCAGGTTTTCGATATTCTCCTTTATTCTGCTGATCTGAGTGATAATCTCTTTCTCATTACTCCACTGACTGACCAGCTCATCCTTCTTCTCATTGAGATTCGCGAGCTCCTCTTCTATCTTTTTCAACCGCTCCTTCGAAGCCGAATCCTTCTCCTTCTTCACCGCCTCCCGTTCAATGCTCAACTGCCGAACCCTCCGCTCAATCTCATCTATTTCAATGGGCATTGAATCTATCTCCATTCTAATAAGCGAAGCGGATTCATCGATGAGGTCCACCGCCTTGTCCGGCAGGAACCTGTCGGTGATATATCGGTCAGAAAGAATCGCAGCAGCAACGACTGCAGAATCCGAAATTCGGACACCATGATGCACCTCATACCGCTCCTTCAGCCCTCTCAGAATGGCAATGGTATCCTCAACACTGGGCTCGGTTGTAAATACCGGCTGGAATCGCCGTTCCAGTGCCTTATCCTTTTCTATATACTTCTGAAACTCATTCAGCGTTGTTGCACCGATACACCGCAGCGCGCCCCGCGCCAACGCAGGCTTGAGCATATTGGATGCATCCACGGCTCCTTCGGCAGCACCGGCGCCAACCAGCGTGTGAAGCTCATCAATGAACATAACGACTTCGCCTTCAGATTCCTCCACTTCCTGAATGACTGCTTTCAGCCGCTCTTCAAACTCGCCGCGGTATTTCGCACCGGCAATAAGCGCCCCCATATCCAGAGCAATCAATCGCTTGTTCTTCAGATTCTCGGGCACATCGCCAGCAACAATCCGCTGGGCCAATCCCTCGACAATAGCGGTTTTCCCGACCCCCGGTTCACCTATCAGCACCGGATTGTTTTTCGTCCGTCTGGTGAGAACCTGCATGATGCGGCGTATCTCCTCATCTCTGCCGATCACCGGGTCAAGTTTATTCATCCTGGCAAGTTTTGTCAGATCTCTGCTGTATCTATCGAGCGCATTGTACTTTTCCTCAGCAGTCTCATCGGTTGCGCGTCGGCTCCCCCGAATGCTCATGAGCACCTTGAGTATATTCTCTCTGACAAAACCGTGAGCATTGAGAACCTGCTTTGCAGCATGATTGCCGGTTGAAGACAGTGCAAGAATCAGGTGCTCGGTGCTCAAATACTCATCTTTTAAGTTTACCGCCTCATTCCATGCCGCATTGAGAACATCTCTCATCGATGCGGAAAGAGCACCGCCTCCAGGACCGGCGCCAACCTGGCGCGGAAGCTTGTCAATTTCTCTATCGACCTCATTCCTGATATCGTTCATTGAGGCACCAATCTGCTGAGCAACTGACTGGAACATGCCACCATCCTGAACAACAAGTGCTTTTAACAGATGTTCCGGTTGTATCTCATAGTGATTACTCGTCGTCGCAATGTTCTGCGCATGAGAAATCGCTTCCTGAGCTTTCAGAGTCAACTTATCCATTCGCATAGTGAATCCTCCAATTTCAAAATCAAAAGGGAACTACAAGGAACCGCATTGTTTCCTGTTGTCCTTGCCGATACTCCATGCACTACGACCGAACTGTTCCATAACTCTCTCCAAGTGAAATCCAGCTCCTCGATCTGACTGAATGAACATCCAGCTCACATGGCTGTATCGAATCGCTCAATCCGAATCCGAAAAGATGACAGATCTTCAAACAAGCAGTATCGTCATCAGCAATAATGAACGCTCCCGGAGCACGCTGCCGGAGTGCACGGGATGTGCGAAAAAAAGCCAGCCGCGGGGAAATCATATTAATACTTTTTAGAAGTCACCTTACATTAATAGAGGTTCCTCTATAATAAAAATACCTCTATAGCACGAAATAGAGGTATCCAAAAATTACAGTTCCCTTTATATATTTCCGCTATAAATATACCGAAAGAATTGAATTCCGTCAACAAATATCAGTGAGAAATACTATATTTTTACCCTCTCAACAGATGAAGCATCAATCAAGATCAACTGATTCATTACAATTCCGACATCGCTTCGCCCCGCGAAAGAGGGGATAACCGCAGCTCGGACAGTGATACCGTTTCTCCTCTTCCTCCATCCATCGCCGGGTACCGAGCTCCCTCCATGCCGGAATCGACCGCAGAATAACCTTCTTTCCAACGGGCAGTGGAAAATCTTCAATTATCTTACAGGGGAAATCATCACATTGATGACAGCCTTCAAGTCCCTTCTCTTCGGTACATGCTTTTGTCGGGCAGACCTGACAGTATACGAAGACATCATCTGAAAGACATCCCTGACATCGTATCTGCTCCGCGGATACATTATATACCGTTGCAAGCTTCTCCTTGAACTTATCGTTGTTGTCTCTGTGCGCGATGTATATCCCGCATACTCCGCAGTACAATCCACACGGTGCCGCCAGCTCTCTTCGCATGCTCATAGTCTCCTCCCCGCTTATCTTCTCTGTTAATACTCCCCTTCTCTTATATCTCTTACTCCCCGGTCTCTCTTTACACGCTCAACTTTCACCGGGAGAAACCAGACAGGAGGATTGAATAAACCGTTGTGCATATAATCTGCCGGTTTCGCAATCAGCCGATTCAACGGAACCCGCATCATGTCCGGGACGTAATCATCAGAAACGGCAAGGAGCTGGCTCTCCGTCCGGAGAGAGATGCCGTAAGGCTCGTTGGAATTTTTCCTCACTGAAACTCCCAGAAGAAAGTAAAACCCCGAAAGGCGCTTTCGTTCGAGAAGTAGGAGATCATCACTTCCCACAACATCCATCCAGATGGTCATCGTACCGTCTGAAATAAGAGCACGGCCGACTCTTCTCTTCACCCGTCCTTTTTTTGAACCGGTGATATATGAGCTGCCGATTCTCCCGAGAAGAAACTCAATATTATTCTCCACTTTTCTCTGATTCAGAATGCGCTCACCGGAGAGCGCCGTATAATGCTCCTGCAGATTATAGGGGGTGATACGATATCGCCGATCACTATATTCAATCTCATCCAGAGATGGATCAATTCTCGAATAACGGGATCGTCCCGGTGAATAGGCGAGAATGCCCTCTCTCCATTTTCGCCAGTACCCGGCAGACTGAAAGACTCTTCCCGACTCGAGGAAGATATCAATATCACCTCCTTTCGAATCAAAAAGCCGCTGATGATAGGTAACGGAAAAATGACGGCCCCTTCCGATGGTCGAGAGCTGACGCACGCGAGAGGTCGCTTGCCAATTCAAGCTTCCGAGTGATACGGTGTATACCGGCACACCCTTCCCCTTCGCCGTGACAATATATCGCTCGATAAAGTGCTCATCCGCAACTGGAGAATTGATCAGTATCAGAAGCACCTTGACCGCTCCTCTCCTCCATGAGACGCTTTGCACCGCAATGGAGAGAGCATCGGCTAAATATTTTTCACTGCTTTTACCCCGTGGATTGAGCTGCCCGATTCGATGCTCCAGACGTGTCGGTGAATTCGCATAATACATCCTTCTGGTCTTCGAATAGTGATCCGAAAACGGAATGACATATACCCTCGTGTCAAAGTACCAATCGTCCGAGAGTGCCCGAACGAAATCCAGAAGCCCCCTTCTTATCGATACCCATTCACGCGAAACACTGTAAGAGAGATCCACCACCAGGGATATGTCCAGAGATGCTGCATCACGCCGGAGCTGACGATCCGGAAACGACAGGCACATCTCATCAATGTCTTTTTCAACAAGAGTAAAAAGGTCCCGTGCCTCCGATCGCCCCCTGAGTGTTATCTTTCCCTCTCGAACAGAATACAATCGACTCTCAGAGATATATCCATCAGCGCCCTTCCGCACCGTTCCGAGGATACAGTGATCAACAGCGCTTCGTCTCATAATGAGATTGAGATCATCTTTTGTTAGTACTCCCTGTGAATTCAGTGAAAACCTCTTCAGGTCGAGAGCAATATCTCTCGGTGAAGTAACCGGAACACTCTTTTTAATGAGGATTCCGAGCGAGAGGAGCTTCGCATATTCATCCCCCATCTCGGGAGGAAAGGCGCTTGAAGGATGTAAGACCTTATACGGGATAATCCCCACCTCTGCAAAACCGGGATGTGCGATGAGGATACAAACCAGGAATAGCAAAACCCTTCTCTTCATGTGAATCCCTCTGAACACCTCTCGACAGTGCATTGTCTCACCGGGACATGCCATTGAAATCTATATAATAAAAAAACACACAATGCAAGCTCTTTTATAATTGCAGCATCCCGCAGCACGGCAACTGCCGGAAATACACACGCCTGCTCGGAGAAACTGAATGAGAGACACTTCCGGAGGGATATAACCTCTCTTTTAGGCGGGGGATGGTTACTCCGTCACTGACAGACCATCATAGAGGTGCTTTCGCTTAAAGAAATAATCTCTCCCCAATCCCGAAGAGACATAGCAGGCGCTCCCGATAGCAGAACCATCAGGGATATCGCAATCTTTCCCTATTAAGGTGATACTTTTGAAGATCGATCTGGGGAAATCATTATTCTTTATTTGATCGCCGTCTGAACCGACACGACAGTTGTTCCCGATATTCAGGTGTTCAACTTCTCTGTTGAGATTCTCATCAATGACCGTTTTGGCAATATTCGATCGCGAACCAATCCGGACATAGGGGAGGATAATGGAATCCCGAATCACTGTCCAGTCCCCGATACGCACGCCGGGGAAAACAATTGAATTGAGAACCTCTCCGTTAATTTCACATCCATCAGATATAAACGAGTTTACTATTCTGGCATTCATTCCTATGCGGGCTATCCCACTCGTCTGAATCTTGGTTGCGACACGCTCCCCCCTGTACAGGAAGGCAAAGATATCCGGATTTCGAAGAACCTCAATATTTGAAAAATAATAATCAGGTATGTTGCTCAGCGGCCAGTACTGTACATCAAAAACGCTGATATCTATCCTCCGGTTCAGCATCATATTTATGATCATTTCGAACATGTTGGGTGATTCTCTCCCTTCGTCAATCGCAGCATTGACCACCTCAAGGATTTTCTTCTGATTCGCAATGAGAATAGTATATGCCATTGTTGCCTTTTTGGCAAATCTCAACTTATACAGTACTGCGGTTTTTCTTCTGGACTTAAAATTTCTTACCAGTTCAGAAAAGTCAATAATCGAAGGGTTGTCGCCATTATATATTATATAATAATCGGTATTGCTATCCATTATCAGGTTATAGCAGAACCGAATATTTGAATACTCTCCGGAAATAACCCGGACGGGAGGAAATTTCATCCCTTCAAAGGGACCATAGTTTTCAACATACTCGCCGAGATCGTCTTCAACATCGCTATATATTATCGTTTTATCTACTTTCGAATTAATGGAATTAGCAATGGTAAAATCAACGACCCTGAATTTACCTCCAAAAGGGAGCATATATTTTGATCGCGATCCGGAGAGGGAGAGTAGGGAACTGTTATTGGTTCCCGGATAGGAGATTATGGTAACATCATTCATCGGGTTGTAGTTTAAATGAATTAAAATGAAATCAACTCTGTTATCTCTGCCTGTTCCCGTACCTGCCAGGCAACTTGCGTGGAAAGCTATCTTCGAATAATCACCTTGCGCACACGTCGTCTTTCAAGCTTCGGAGCACCTTCTGGATTGTATTTATTCTGAACTTCTTCAATAGGATGTTTTATAAGCATTTTAACAATTTTTTCCGTCTTGTTAAGAACATCTATAAGAATGAGATTTTCTTCGTTAGTGAAATCTTCTAACAGATATGAATTCAGCGTCACATTATCGGGCGGAGTTCCGATACCTACTCTCACCTTCGCAAATTTATCGGACTTGAGGGCCCTTGTCATGGAATCAACACCCTCATGCTTGAGATCAGAAAGCATATAATCTATTCGCAAATCACCGACATGCAAACTGGAATCCTCGAGAACACAGATTATATCCTTAACGTTAATCCTGAGGAATGAAGCAATATAGAGAACAGATTCTCCAATGAGATTGACGAATGTCTGAGGCTTCAGCAGAACAACCTCAGCACCCTCAATTGCACCTCTTCCGATAAGAGATTTCTTCTTCTTAATTTTAACTTCTATATTCTCGTTATTGCCGATGATATCAATAACTTTAAAGCCGATATTCTGCCTGTTATTGATATACTTTTCACCGGGATTCCCGAAACCAACGATTAACTTCAAATACCCTCATACCATCCTGTTTTAAAAAATTTCTGCGACCAATGAACTGACAGGAAGAGATTAATCAGTTCTCGATCAACAAGACTCGAATCATCTTAACGGAGAGCTCATTATCACTCTTCTGGAAAGCCAATCCGCAAGAATACATCAGAGAAGGATCACTCCTCCGCCTTTTCCCCCTCTTCCCGCTCCTGTTCCTCTTGCACTTCCTCCTCTCCCTCAACAGCTTCACCTTCAAGCAGCTCCTCTTCAACATGAGCCTTCGGTGCAAGAACGGCAACAATAGCCCGTTTCTCATCAATCATGAATTTCACCGAACCAGCAATTTCAATGTCCTCAATATGAATAGACTCCCCGATATTAATATTTGTTACATCAATTTCAATCTTCTCTGGCATCTCATTGGGGAGACATTCAATCTCCAGTTCTCGCTCAACGACTTCAAGGATACCACCCATCTTCTCGCCTTCTGACTTCCCGACTATTTCAACGGGCACCTTGGTGTGAATCCTCTCCCCGAGCGTGGTCTTGTAGAAATCCACATGTAACAGCTCCTCGGTAACAGGATCCTGCTGATAGGCTTTAACAAAGACTTTATGATCGTTATCCTTTTTCTTGTCGGTAATATTCAGATCTATCATGACGCTCTCGGATACATTACCACGAAAGAGGCTGAAAAAATCCTGCTTCTTTATCTTGATCATTTCCGACTCGCCATGGGAATACAGCACTGCAGGAATATATCCGCTCTGACGCAAACGGGTATTCGCACCCTTCCCTTTTTCAGTTCGCAACTCCACATTTAAACTATTCTCTCTCATCATATCCCCTCTTAATCCAGAGTATTCACCTGCATCTTTAACCTAAACAAACAGGGAACTAACCGATTCCCCATAATGAATCCTTCGCACCGCTTCCCCAAAGAGCGGCGCAATGGATAGAACTTTGATATTATCCAACATCTTATCGGGAGGAATCGGAATAGTATTCGTAAAAACTATCTCCTTGAAATCCGCATTGAGTAATTTCATTGTCGCATCGGCTGATAAGACCGGATGAGTAGCAACACAGTAAACATCGTTTGCTCCCGTATCTCTCAATGCTCGTGCTGCTTCCGTAATCGAACCGGCCGTATCGACCATGTCGTCAACCAGAATGCAATTCTTCCCCTCAACTCTTCCAATTACATTCATCACTTCGGAGACATTTGCTTCCGGTCTCCGCTTGTCGATAATTGCCAGTTCGGCTCCTAACTTCTTTGCAAGAAATCGAGCCCTTTCAGCACCACCCGTATCGGGAGAAACCACAGACGCATTTTTAATATTCAGTTTCTTAAGATAATCAATAACAATTGGAGTGGCAAAGAGATTATCCACCGGAACATCGAAAAAGCCCTGTATCTGATCGGAATGGAGATCCATCGTGAGCATACGGTTGATACGAACGGCTTGCAATATGTTTGCCACAACCTTTGAAGAGATAGGAACCCGCGGCTCAACCTTTCTATCCTGCCTGGCATATCCGAAATAGGGAATAACAGCGTTTATTCTCCGTGCCGATGCTCGATAAGCTGCATCAACCATCAACAGCAATTCCATAATATAATCGTTTCCCGGACTGCACGTGGATTGAATGATAAAAACATCAACACCGCGAACATTCTCGCAAATTCGGACCGAGTTCTCACCATCCTTAAACTTATCCAGATCCACCGCGGAGAGCTCCATTCCAAGGTAACTTGCAATCTCGCTCGCCAGCGGAAAGTTTGATGATCCTGAAAAAATCTTCATCTCATCGTTCATTTTACAATAGTCGTTTCACTCCAATCCCGATGTTGTTGAAAATAGTTATCGAGCATCTCAAGTTCCTCCCGTGAGTTCACACCGCTCCCTTCACGGGAATCTTCCAGAACAACCGCATTGACGCGAGAACCATTTTCCCGGATGTACTGTATCACATCAGGGAGATAATACTCACCCTGAGCATTATTTGCACTCACCGTTCGCAAACCCGCAAAGAGCATGTCCTTATCGAAAACGTATGTCCCGGTATTAACTTCTCGTATACGTTTTTCTTCCGGATTGGCATCTTTCTCTTCAACAATCCTGATTATGTTACCATCATCATCCTTCACTATTCTCCCGTAGCCATCAGGCTTCTCGATATTCATGGTAAGCACCGCAGCACCACATTCACGTTTGTTCACTGATTCGATTAATCGCAGAAAAGAACGGGGTTTAATCATTGGCGCATCACCGCAGGCAACGAGAAGATTTCCCCTGAAGTGAGACAGTGCGCTTTCGGATTGCAGTACGGCATGCCCGGTACCAAGCTGCTCATGCTGCCAGACAATACGTACCTTATCATCGACCGCTTTGATAACCTCATCCCCCCTGAATCCGACGACCAGGACAATATCCGATATGCCCGCATCACGGATATTATCAATAACGTGGGAAATAAGTGGTTTGCCCTGCAACTGATGGAGCACCTTGGGGAGATTACTTTTCATTCTCACTCCCTTTCCTGCTCCCAATACGATGGCCATGACGTGCTTAATTGTTACTCCACCCAACAATAAATCTCCCCACTCACCGCGAGTGGCATATGCATATTCACCATTAATCTGAGGCGCTAGGATTCGAACCTAGGAATGCCGAGACCAAAACCCGGTGCCTTACCACTTGGCTACGCCTCACCGTTGAAAAAAGTATATTCGTTATCCTCTTCAAAAAAATCGGCTCTTCTCGCTACACACGAAGTATAATCGGAAATAAAAAATTAATCTATAAAAATTTAGTAAAAAACACGGTATGCGATTCCTCTCGCAGTCGGCGTTCTGCCTGCTCCGCCAACGTGCGTTCATGAAATAATCCGACAACACCCGACCCCGATCCGGTCATTACAGCAAAATCGGGGTTGCAGGCTAAAATGAGCTCACGAGCTTTCCTAATCGCCGGATAACGGGAGCATATCATCTCCTCGAAATCATTTCTCATGAGCGATCGGAGGCTCCGGAGATCCCCCGACTGCACTCCCGCCCGCATACGCTCCCGTTTTTCCTCAAGGAGGGAGTCCCGCTCTCTCCGTCTTCTGCTCCGATTCAGGGAACGATATGCTTCCGCGGTATCAACCCTTACGTCACTGCAGGCAATCACCACCCAATGGTTCAGACCGGCATTAAATCCTTCAATTCTATCACCAATCCCCTCACAGAATGCGAATCCACCCGTAAGGCAGAAGGGGACGTCGGCACCAATTGTTGCGGCAATATTCAATAATTCTTTTTCGGATTTCTCCTTGAAATAGCCATTGAGCAATCTCAAGACGGCAGCGGCATCGCTGCTTCCGCCCCCCAATCCAGCACCGGCAGGAATATTCTTCTCTACCGAAATCACAACATCTGCCGATCGATTAATCCCGTTCAGGTATGCAACAGCGGCTTTCCGTATAAGATTGTCCTCAGGGGGTATCTCGTGCATCAATTCACCGAATGCACCGCCCGCTGGAATAACATCAACTGATATCGCAGTGCCCGCCCGCGACAGGGTAATATTTCTGAGTTGTAAAAGATCGAAAACGCCAACACTTGCCATCAGGCTGAAGATATTATGATATCCGTCGTGTCGCCGGTTCAGAACTTCAAGGTGTAAGTTAACCTTTGCGTATGCTTTTGACTCTACTATCAATAATTATTGCATAACCACACAGGTATAAAAGGAAGGAACGTTAGGTTCGTAACATCCCCCAAAAGCCTAAAATAGGTGACAAAACTAGTATACCGAATGCTAAATGTCAAGCAATTAATTTATGAGTATACCCACGGTAAATATGTACAAATATGCCGTTTTTTTACGGAACCTACCATGTTTATTGAAGGTGAATCTAAAATGTTATTAATATCACGTCTTCTCCGATCACCTAGCCGACCATTCTCATATTTAGCTTGAAATAATACCAACACCCTATAACAATAGCATCATCCACGCCTTTTATGAAATAATAATACGAAGCAGCGGCAGGTACGTATCTTGTATTATGTAGATATCTCTATAACAATTATTGGGATTTTTTTTACGCTCTATTACACAATTATCAACATCGTTAAACGGTATCGCTTTGCGGTAAACAGGCTCTTCTCCTGTATCAGCTTCACCGCATTCCTGATTGCAGCATTACTGCTCTTTTTACTTATATTCCCCGATTCTCCCTATACCACCCTTGCCGGGAGAGGAGTATTCTGTTGTCTTCTCATTGCAGCGCAGCTCTTCTTCCATTTATCACAGATATTTCCCCGATGGGAGAAGCGATCTCCCACCTGGCTCATCATTCTTCCAATCATACCCGGCATTGCCGTTGCGCTCATGACGCTTCTCACAAACCTGATTATCGCCGAAACGAAGATTGCAGATTTTCTGAACTACACCTTCGGTAAATTCTTCATCCTGTATCTCATTTCATTTGGTCTCTTCATCGTGGGGACCTTCTCCATACTCCTCCATAAATCAAGGCATATGGAGAATGAATCATTTAGGAAACAGCTCTTCTATATGTCACAGGGAACAAACCTCGCCGGACTGATAATACTGGTATTCATGTTTGTTCTTCCCATTGCCTTTGATATTCACGACTATAAAAACATCGGTCTTATAACCTCAGGCATTGTACTTATCGGCGTAATCAATTATGCGGTATCCGATGAACGACTGGTCGATTTCAAGCAATTCTATTTAAGGACACTTTACTGGATTACCGTAACCGTATCACTCGGACTGCCGGTTTACCTCCTCCTCTACTATCGGACCGTCTCGATTATACTCAGGCAAACGCCGCTCCCGATTATCACCTTTATCATCTTTTTATACCTCTTTCTTTTCTTTCGCATTGTTCGTCCCCGAATTGAGAGATTCTTCCGAAGAGAGTATCTCGCCTTTGAGAGAAACGTCAATGAGTTCTTCGAGGAGATTACACAATATGTCGATGCCGAGACAGAGGAATACTGGGACACTTTTCTCCATAACGTTATCGACAGGCTGGAATCCCGCTTTGATATCAGCAAAGCATCGTTTTATATGTATAACGCCACGGGTAAAAACTACACCTTCAGCTACAGCTTCGGAGGGAAGATTCTCCTCCCGGAGATCGATCCGGACAGTATTCTTATAAAAACCCTTTCGGCACATGCACATGTGCTCGACAGGTCCATGATCTTCACCGATGAACAGATACGTGATGACAGGGAATCACTCATCAGCATATACAAGGATACCGACACGCAGGTGATACTTCCTTTCTTTAATTACGAACGGGAGATCATCGGGCTTCTCTTCCTCGGCCCTCTCAAGAATAATGAGCCGTACTCGTTTGTTCTGTTATCGGTCCTCGAGCTTTACCGAATCCAGTTCGAGCTTAATCTTGCCAACTCAATTCTCATGGAAGAGATAAAAGCCGCCCAGAAGAGAGCACATGACAAGCTTGTCATTTCAAATATTAAGAAAAAAATAAAACCGACAACGCTCAAACAGGTTGAGAGCATTCGGCTGAGCTCCCTCTATATTGACAATTCAGAATATGGGGGCGATTACTTTGACTCTGTTCTGCTATCTCCAAACAAACTCTGCCTCTTCATCGCCAACACATCCGATCTGGGTGTCGAATCAGCACTCCTCGGCCTCGAACTGTATACCGTCCTGCACATGCAACCGGAAAAATTTCAGTTTCCCGAGCAGGTATTGAACACCATGAACTGGGTAATAGCAACATCACGGTTCTCCAAAAAGTATGCACCCGCTTTTACCATGATGTACTCGGAATCCTCACGTGAATTAACGTATGCAAATGCCGCATTCAACCCATTTCTCGTATTCGACAGCACAAGAGAAATCTTCACCGAGCTCGAAACGAAAGGAGTTCCCATCGGTGTCGACAGAAGTTTTTCCTATGAAACAAAGGCCCTGAAGCCTCTCTCAGGGAGCATCGGTGTTCTCTATTCCGATGGCCTCGTATCTGCCTTCAACGATAGTGGTGAGAACTACAGCCTGGGGAGAGTAAAGGACATTATCAGACTCAACAAGGACGTCATGCCATCCGTACTCATTCGAATGATATATAAGGATTTCAAGGACTTCGT
This sequence comes from uncultured Leptospirales bacterium, assembly GCA_964652955.1. GTDB lineage: Bacteria > Spirochaetota > UBA4802 > UBA4802 > JAKQUI01 > CAZZCF01. Next base: position 1,193 of record CAZZCF010000038.1, on the reverse strand, counting down.
AAAGGAAACAAAGCTCATAAACGACATAAGCCTTATTATTATGAAGATTATCTGATCAAGATGCAAAGGGGATACATTCGCGGCGCGAATCGATTAATCGTGCTCCAGAATGAATCCGGAATTCCCTAGAGGCGGCATGTCAATGGCGTATGATGTTTTAAAATCGACAGCCAGAAACAGGGATGGCGACACTGCTCCCATAACAGGATAAAGGACACAAAAGATACTTCAATGGATTTTGCACACCTTGCACATCAACTTCTGAATACGCTCAAGGATTATACCACCATTCTCATATACATTAAGGGCTCGCCTGATCCTGACGTGATAGCATCATCCTTTGCACTCCATACTATCTGTCGCACTCTCGGCGTAAAATCTCGAATCGTCTCTGCCAAGGAAACATCACTGCCACAGAATAGCGCTATCATCGAAAATCTTGACATTCCTGTCCACTTCGAGGAACCGGTACGCCATATTGAGAAATACGACGCCTACATCGTCCTGGATTATCAATCCGCCGAGATAAAGGGAATTTCACATAAACTGCCCTGTGCGGTTCACATCGACCATCACGAACCGATTGAGAATGATGTCCCCGCTGTACTCAGGATAATTTCCAACGATGTTGGATCAGCGAGCACCATTGTGACACTCATAATCAAAGAACTGAGCCTCGACATCAACAACTCAGAGTTGACCAGAATTTCAACTGCGCTGATCTACGGCATTAAAACCGATACCGATAACTATCGCTACGCGACACCTCTTGATTACGAAGCGCTGGGCTTTCTTATCCAATATTTTGATCCCCATGAGATAAAGAATATCATCAACCTCCCCCTCCCATCGGAAATGATCGCACTCTTCTCGAAAGCGATTAAGAATCAAACCGTCTACAAAAACTGGTTGCTCTCAGGCATCGGATATATTGATGAATCGAACCGTGACAGTATCGCCCTCATCGCCGACTCGCTCCTCGAGAGGGAGGATATCTCGACGGTTATTGTGTATGCCGCAGTGGAAAAAAAGAACAAGCGGGGTTTAACCCTCGATGCATCACTGCGGACCAAGAATGAGAATCTGAATGTTAATGAGCTGATAAAGAGAATTACTTCTGATGGTGGTGGACGCAAGTATAAGGGAGCATATCAGGTTAACCTCGATTACTTTGGCAACTGTCACGACAGGGA
>CAZZCF010000037.1:0-30025 GCA_964652955.1 uncultured Leptospirales bacterium | reverse complement strand
TGGAGATCTTGCGATGGCTCTTTACAAAAATTGCGAACAAGAATTGACACGAACCTATGCGGCTATTGAATATCTTACCATCGCTCTTGAAAAAGATGATGAACTGATTAATATTTTTCATCAATAATAATTATTGACATGATTGACTATGCCAACTATATTTGGTATATTGATAATTAAGGATTTTGCCGAATGCCGATTAGCGGTAAAGAAATGCTTAAACGCTTTCAAAAGGCTGGCTGGCCTATCCTTCGCAAAAAGGGGAGCCATGTAGTAGTTGGTAAAAATGATGAGCGTGAAACAATTCCGATGCATAAAGAACTGAAGAAAGGACTGGAAAAGTATTTATTAAAACGACTTGAAGGAACTAAATGATATGTTCTACCATTTTAAAATTCATAAGGAATCAAATGGTTATTGGGCTGAATGCATTGAGCTTGATGGATGCATCACACAGGGTGATACACTTAAGGAGCTCGAATATAATATGTCTGAGGCTCTTAATTTATATTTGGATGAGCCTTCGGATTCTAAAGTAATCTTTCCACTACCGAAGAAAAGTATTTCTGGAAAAAATATTAAAAAAGTCCCCGTTGACTCGAAAATTGCATTTTCCTTGTATTTGAAACACTATCGAAATAAGCGCGGCCTGACACAGAAACAAGTGGCATCACTTTTGGGAATGAAAAATATTTATAGCTATCAACGGCTTGAGTCACCAAAGAGCGCAAACCCAAGCTTAAAAACTATTGAGAAGATTAAATCAGTTTTTCCGGAATTTAAACTTGATGATGTTGTATCTACCTATTCTAAAATGTAACTTTTCTTTTCGGGGTGCGAACGTCAAATAACTTAACATGACCCGCTCCGCTCCTCGGTATACTGGCCCCGATTTCAACCGAGCACGAAATTAGAGTAAAAACAGGTTGAAATTGGAGGATGCGATGTCTAAAGTAAATCCCATAAAACGTATGAGTGTCAAGAAGAAAGAAGAAGTAGTATTACGGTTATTGAGAGGTGAAAGCATCGATGATCTTTCACGGGATCTCAAAGTTGCGGTAAGCGAGATTGAATCATGGAAGCGACGGTTTCTGATAGCCGCTCGAGAGGGCCTCAAGTCCCATGGAAAGGATCCGGTTGAAAAAGAGCTTGAGCTGGCTAAAAAGACCATTGGCGAGTTGACCATGGAGCTCAATCTGCATAAAAAAAAAGAGAGTTGGATAAAACAACGAAACGGGAATTCGTTGAACGATATAAAGTCATGAACGATGAGGTGACGGGGAGGAAATATCCGGTACGGATGATATTGAGAGTGATAGATTATGGTTCTGCCACCTATTACGGGTCGAAAGGGGAAGATGCTCATAAGAAAAGAGGTCCTGTGACACCGCTTTCTGATAAGGAGCTCAAGATCGTCATTAAGAATACTATGAGATCTATTCCTTTTCATGGTACGGGCTATAAGAAGATTCACGCAAGGATGCAGCGTGAATTATTGGGAAAGGGTCATTCTGTAGGTAAAAACAGGGTTTTTCGGCTGATGAGAGAAGATGATTTGCTAAACAAGGCGCCTGGTGGCCGTGGTTCGAGCAGGGTTCACGATGGGAAATTACAACAGAAACGCCGGATGACATGGGGGATTGATGGTGTTGGTTTTTTGACGTGGCAGATCATTTCAATTCGGAGCTCATCGGTTATAATGTTGTAAAATATGGAGATAGATTCGAGGCAACTCGGGCAGTTCAGAATGCGATTGCTACACGGTACGGTCGTCTCGGTAAAGATATTGCTGTTGGTTTGATTATCCGGTGTGATTTGGGGAGCCAATACACCACTCAATATTTCACCGATACGATAAAGTATTATGGTATGGAAATAAGTCATTCATGGGCTCGCAGCCCTGAGTGCAATGGGGTCATTGAACGTTTCCACCGTACCATTGAAGAGCAGGTTTTCAAAATGCATGATTTTGAGACACTTGAAGAAGCAGAACAGACCATTCGGGAATTTATCATACTGTATAATAACGAATGGCAGTTGGAAAGGTTGAACTACAAATCGCCCCTTGAGGCTTTAAACGAGTATCAAAAATTAAGCTTAAAAAATGCTTGTTAAATCGGGGCCAGAACACTGTGTCTTTCACGATTATAACGATGCATTTCGTTATCCTCGTGCTCTCTCCCCGAGCGTCGTGTTTAGCTTGTCTATTTGTCGAAGGTCTGCAGCTTTATTTTATTCCTATCTCTTTTTGAATCTCCATTTCCTTCTCAAGAATGGAGTTAATGATCTTATTTATATCCATGTTTCTGTTCCGGGAAAGAGTTAAATAATTTTTTTTAACCTTTTTGTTCAGATATATCGGGATTTCCAGCTCATCTGGGGGTCGGTAAAATTTTCCCTTCTCTGCTTTTGAAAAATCGTATTCTTTTCTCATAATGGATTACCATATTTCATCTAAAATATTGTTTTTCTTCATTCCGTGATGCCTTTCGGGCTGAAATGATTCTCATAAGTTCTTCATTTCCTTTTTTTCTATACGTGTGTATAACAACAATTAAATCTCCACTGGGTATTCGTCCCATGTTATCCATCTGTTTTCCGAGTCTGAATGCATTTCATCATAAATAGATAATGAATCTTTATCTGGAAATACTAAAGCTGCATTTTCAAAACTGATTTTATGCTTTTTTTGTTTTCCTTAGCTTTTTTTTGATCCCATTCAAATTTCATTATAATATCAGTAAATAATTTTTCATTTTGATAGATTATTCGAGACTTGATTAATTTCAACTTCTTTTTGAATGAATTAAAACTATTTGAGTTTAGGGACGGTTGGGTGAGCCGGCGAGGATATCAAATGCCCCGGCCTTTCACAGGGGCAGTGGGTTTGGATATTGTTTCCTGTGGTAATAGTAGGTGAAGTATCAGTTTGTGCGCAGAAATTACAGGAGCGAACCTCAGTCCTTACAGCTCTGACTGGCCGTGTATATGCCGTATCCGCGGGAGAGTATTTCCTTCATGCACTCGAGCTCGCTGTTCGATACCCCCGCACAGTTTTCCCTTCCCGTCTGCGGGCCGTATCCGGATTCGAGGAGATACATTAAACAGTCGATCTCGGTTTCCCCGAAACCGTAGCAGACCTCGCGGGCGGTATTCGAGCCGTACCCCTTATCCAGTATCTTTTTCATGCAGTCCAGGGTATTGGAATCGACCGCCATCGATATGTGGAAGAGGGCGAGGATGAGGGAGAGGGATATGATAATTTTTTTCATCGGTTCGGTGAAAAATGTTACTCTAACATAATTTCTTTTATGTATTTATTATCGGCAGCGGTCCTCAATAAAATTATTATCTCAGGATGATGTGAACGGTTTTGTGGCGGGGTAAGCTCCCGGGAGCGTATACCCTGTTTTTTGCAATCACCGCTTGACAGCCTTCCGGCATTGGGTGAATATAGTCTCTACATCCGGATTTTTATTTCACCCGTGAATTGCATCGATGAAAAAAAATTTTATTATATTGATAGTCGCTCTGTTTATTTTCGCCCGTGGATGTACATGCGATTCGGACAGCGATTCCCCGAAGCCGGGGAAATTCAAGCTCGCCAATTCCTGGGGCGTCGGCTTTGACTACGAGAATGTTCCCGACGGCTTCCTCTGGATCACCTACGATGCCATGATCGCAAACGAGGTCTACGCCATCTTCTTTGAGGATAAGAGCTCCTACAATCCCCGGTATATCGTGACTTTCGAGATAAGCCATGCCAGGAGGGCCGATTGCGAAATTACGGCATATCTCGCCTCATCGCAGGGAGGCACGAGAATCATGTCGAAGCGCTTTGAGGACTATATGGGCAGGGGAGGGAACTGGTCTTTCCCTTCCAATATCATGGTGATGGATATCACTGAGTTCGCCGGCAAGATAAACAGCTACGATCTCTTTCTTGAGGTTTATGATTCTTCCGTTAATAGCGACGAAGGTACTGTTGTATCTTTTTCAATTGAGTATTACAGCACGTATGATAAAACGGGTTCCTCGCCGGATAAGACGATAATTTCTTCAGATACTAATGTTGCTACAACAAACGGTAATAGTGTCTATCTTGATATCCTTACAATCGGAGAATTTTCATCTCCTCCAGCTGCATCGCGCTCCCCGTCAAAGGCGTCGATAAGCTCTCTCGTCAATGCGAGATCGATCGATGAGATCGATCTGATTGTGCTCAAGGAGATCGTCGGTGTCAACGACGGGACCAAAAACTACAACCGTATCATCAACGGCCACGGCACCGGGCTTATCCCTCCCACCGAGAGTCAGTGGGCGAAAATTAAAAAGAGCGCCCTCGTGGTGGATTCCCTCGCCCCGCCGAAAGCCGGCGCCTCCATTCCCGGAAGCGTCGATCTCTCACAGACGAAGTACTTCCCGCCTATCGGCAATCAGGGGACAGAGGGGAGCTGCGTCTCCTTCTCGGTGGCCTACTATATCAAGACCTTTTACGAGGCGCGTGAGCACAACCGGGATCTCTCGACAACAGGTTGGAACGGGTCCCCCTGGCCCGGAAAGCCCGACAGCAATCTCAATTGGATATTCAGCCCCGACTTCATCTACCATCAGATCAATGACGGTGTCGATGAGGGATCGTACTTCCATGATAACGTCCATGTTGTAACACGAATCGGCTGCTCTACCTGGAGTACTTTCGCTACCAGTATATCGAACGGGGTCATCTGGCCCGATGAAGACGCGTGGCGCGAGGCGCCCCTTTACCGGGGGGATATACCCGATGAAGATACCTGGAGCAGCTATTACATTCTCACGGTGGATTCCTATGATAAGATCAAAATACTGAAGACGCTCCTCGCCAATAATATCATGGTTACCATTGCCGTCGACGCGGACAGATACGAAGATCTCTCTGCCGATGACGTATGGGACACCGATAATTATGCCGATGTACCTGTTTATAACACCAATCACGCCAATACCGTAGTCGGCTATCGGGATGATTGAGTGAGTGCTTCGCTCTTCCTGTCCACGGGCGATATGGCAGCGTATTGCCTGTGGGACAGCTCGCTCCTCGCCCTTTTTCAATCAGAGTAAAAAATTGTTATTTTTATACTTGACAGTGTATTGGCCATTTATAGGCTATTAATTGGATGTTCAATCAAAATGCGTTGATTCCAATGGGATAAATCCCGGTTCTTTTAAATACTTCTGTTATGAGTGCGCTTCATGTTGATGAAAGGGTGTATGCATACCCACACGACCTGTTCCGATGGTACGATGACGCCGCAAGAGGTTGCGAACGCCTACGAGGAGAGAGGATACGATTTCATCGCCTTCACTGATCACGATTACTTGATAAAGCCCCGTTATCGGGAGATCTGTTCCCAGGTCAAGACTGGCATGATAATTTTTTATGGCGTCGAGCTCACGGTTTTTGTCAAGGGCTATGTCCATGTCAACAGGATTGAAGGAGATGAGGAGGTGCTTCATATCTTCAATCACATCGGGGAGTACGATCTGACCGTGGATCAGGTGCGGGATAGAACAAAACAGCTTAAAGAAATGTTTCCGCTCGATGCTGTCGAGATTACCGCGAAGGGATTCCGGCAGAAGGAGTTCGAGCTCCCCGATCTGAATTTACCCATGCTCGCTTCGGATGATTCACACAGTATGGTAGGTGTGGGCCGTGCCTGGATTGAGCTTGATGCCCGTCGAAATAAAGATTCTATCATTCGAGCCATAAAGAAAGGGAGATTCTGGAACTGCTATCTCTGAACGAGGGGATATCATTTCAAGAGTCCCCTTATGCTTTTCGCCGTGTATTATATATTTCGTACTATCACATTGAGCCGTAAAGGAACGAGTCTGATAAGGAGGTAATTGTTCTATGGGGAGACGAGTGGCTATCTGCGCCGTGTCGCAGATAAAGAACGAACCTGATATCTGGCATCAGAGATTTCAGGGTATGCTGCTTGATTGCTTTGAACCGATCATCGAGCAGACGGGGGTCACCTTCGATATGGAAAAGGGTATCAGGGATGTGCTCACCTGCTCCGATGATGTTTTCGATGCGCGAACCATTTCCGACAATGGCATGCAGGATGTTGTCGGAGCGCACTATCGCGGTGAGGAGAAGATGGCGCAGGATGCGATCAACGGCCTCGGTTACGCAATGGCATGTATCCTCTCCGGCCATGATGACGTTGTGCTCTATCTGGCTCACTGCAAGGAGTCGCAGACGGAGAGCCGGCGCATGAATACCAACCTGGGCTATGATCCCTTCTACTGCAGGCCGGTTGGTCTCGATTTCATCAACGCCTGCGCCTTTCAGGCCCGCGAGTATATGGAGAAATCGGGAATCACCGAGGAGCACCTTGCGGAGATTGTCGTCCGATCCCGGAAGAATGCTGCAAAGAATCCCTATGCGCGCGAGAACGGAAAGGTTTCCAAAAAGGATGTCATGAAGTCCCCGATGCTCTGTGATCCCATCAGGGAGCTCCATCACTACCCGGTAACGGACTGGGCTGCCGGAATGCTCCTCTGCTCCGAGGAGCGGGCACACGAGTTTACCGACAATCCGGTCTGGATCACCGGTTTCGGGAACTGCATGGACAGCTACTTTCTGGGAGACCGGGATCTCACTTCGAATTTCGCCCTGAAGAAAGCCGCCGAGCAAGCCTATGCCATGGCGGGCATCAAAGATCCCAGAAAAGAGATCGATCTCTTCGAGCTGAATGACGCGTCCGCCTATCAGCTGCCGATGTGGGCAGAGGGTGTTGGCCTCGTCGACGAAGGGCAGGGCGGCGCTTGGATAGATGCGGGCGGCATGGATGCGAGTAATGTGAACCTCTCCGGAGGCATGCTGAACGGCAACCCGGTCATGCTCGGCGGGCTTGCCCGTGCCGTTGAGGCTGTTATACAGCTTCGCGGTGAGGCCGGCAAGCGTCAGGCCAAGGGGGTTAAGCGAGCCCTTGCACACGGCACCACCGGTGGCGCCGGGCAGCATCATGCGGTCGTTATCCTTGAGAAGGGGGTGCAGTGATGGAAAAGAAGAGGAACAGAAATGTTGCCATTGTCGGCATCGGCGAGACCAAGTACTCCAGTCACCGGGAAGATGTCAATCAACCCGAGATGGTTCATGAAGCGGTACAGGATGCGCTGAAAGATGCCGGTCTGTCCATTAATGATATCGATTGCACCGTCCACGGAAACATGGAGCTCTTCGAGATGATACATCAGCCCGATCTCTGGCACACGCTGGGGACCGGCACCTACGGGAAGAGCGCCTATCGCCTGACGACCGGTGGCACCACGGGATCGACCGTTGTCTGTGCCGCCGATAATCTGGTTGCTTCGGGAATGTACGATATCGTCATGTGCATCGGTTTCGAAAAGCTGCAGGAGGGGCATACCACCGGCGGCATCACCAACATGGCGGATCCCCTCTGGTTCAGGAAGCTGCAGACCGGCGCGCTCACCGGCTCGGCAGGGTACATGATGATGGAAGAGTTCGGCGAGGAACGAGCGAAGCGTGCGGCGATGACCTATCGGATCATCATGGACAAGCACGCCTGTCTCAACCCCAATTCGCACCGCGCCTTTGGCCTCGAATGGGATCAGCTCGAGGATCTGATGGAGAACTCCCCACGGCTGGTAGGCGAGCTCAGGCTCATTCACATGTGCTCGCAGTCGGATGGCGCCTGTGTTATGATCCTGGCCTCGGAAGAGCGGGCGCGCGAGATAACCGACAAGCCGGTCTGGATCCGGGATCATATCACCGTACACCGTGAGGAATCGCTCAATGTCTTTGGAAACGACGAAAAACATCCGGTCAAGATGACGCACCGCTTTGCCGCGGAGCAGCTCTTCGAGAGGAATGGCATCACCGATCCCGTTGAGTACTTCGATGTCTTCGAGATGTACGATCCCTCGGCCTGGTGGGGGCTCGACTGGATGCGCGAGTTCCTCCTGCTCGAAGGTGACGAGCACCTGAAGCTGGTCGAGAACAAGGAGATAATGATAGGCGGGAAGCTGCCCATCAATCCATCCGGCGGGGTCATTGCGGCGAATCCCATCGGGGCAACCGCGAGCGTGCGGGTTGCCGAAGCGGCCAAGCAGATCCGCGGGAACGCCGGTCCACATCAGATTCCGACCCCGGTGAATCACGCGCTCGCTTCGGGCTTCGGCGGCACCTTCTGGACGGTGCTTTTCATGCTTGAGAAGGAATTATCGTGGTAAGGGGGACGACATGAGTGAAGAATTTGGCATAAAAGTTGAAGAAATATTCGATACCATGGAGGAGCGCTTCCGCCCCGAGGGCGCTGAAGGTGTTGATGCCTCCTTCGGGTATGATATAACGGGGCGCGGGAAGTGGAAGCTCACGGTCAAAGACGGAAAGATGAAAATTGAGAAGACCGACGATCTGAGCGACTGCCGCGCGATATCAATAAGCGATCCCGATACCTTCGTCGGCATCAATATCGGCAAGGTCGACGGGATGCAGGCCTTCAATTCGGGCAAGTTCAAGGTTGACGGCGATCTCGGCGCGCTGGGGCAGACGGCGAAGATGTTCAAGCGGTTTCAGCCGCCGAAGAAGGAGATGACCACCAAAGAGATTATACAGGATATGTTCGGAACGCTCCTGTCGAGATTCCAGCCGAAGAATGCCGAGGGACTGGATGTCACCATCGGATACGATATCAGCGGCGAGGATGGCGGCCAGTGGATGGCAACCATCAAGGACGGTACCTGCACCCTCAAGGAGAGCATCGACGGGACGCCGACAGTCACGCTGGAAGTGCAGGCGGATGACTGGGTTGAGCTCATGCTCGGCAGGGTCGAAGCGATGACCCTCCTCAGCGCCGGAAAGGCCGCCATCGTGGGCGATACGCAGCTGGCCCTCAAGCTCACCGAGATCTTCGGGAAGTATCAGCTGCCCGGCGAGAAGGCTGAACCGGAACAGGAGCTTATCGCCCTGAAGAAGACCATCTCGGTCGGTCAGCACTTTGCCACCGGCCCGGTTATGGGGAAATTTCTGAAGGGATTAAAGGATAAGAAGATACTGGCAAATATATGTCCGAAGTGCGGGCGCAAGCAGGTGCCGCCGCGCGAGATATGCGCTCCCTGCCGTGTTCGCTGCGAGGAATGGGTCGAGGTCGGACCGAAGGGCGAAATCCGCCTGCTGGACACGGTCTACTATGCCAGTCCGGATCCCCTCACCGGCGAAACGAGGGAAACCCCCTACGGCACCGCCTGGATTCTTCTCGACGGCTGCGAGGGCAATGATGTCTTCTCACACTTCATCCGTCCCGATCAGATAGACCGAATTGTTATCGGACGTAATGATCGGAAGGGAAGCCGCCTGCGTCCGGTCTGGGCCGAGAAGCGAACCGGGGGCGTCTTTGACATCAAGTACTTTGAGATCGATGAGTAAGGAGAGTGGCTATGAAGAAGGATATTGATACGAAAGACAGTTTTGTTATTGAGGGAAAGCTCGCCCTGCCATACTCCTACTTTGTCGGGCGTGTGGGAAGCACCTTCATCACGACCATACGGGATAAGAAAAAGATTATGGGGGTGCGGTGCAAGACCTGCAACAAGGTTTTCGTTCCTCCCAGGCAAACCTGTGAGATCTGCTTTGAGGATATCAGGGATAACTGGGTGGATCTCGAGGATACCGGTGCAATAACCAATTTCACCATCATCCGCTACGATGATGGGCACCTGCCGAGAAAGGCCCCCTTTGTTCTTGCGCTGATCAAGCTGGATGGGGCTGATACTCCATTCGCGCATATCGTCGAAGGAATCGATCTCGACAAGGTGTCAGTGGGGATGCGGGTCAAAGCGGTCTACGCCACAGAGACCACCAATACCATCCTCGATATCGATCACTTTGAGCCTTACACGGAGAAGGTTACTGTCCGTGAGCGCGAACGGGAACCGGTTACAAAGGAGAAAGTAACGAAAGAAAAGCTGGAAAGGAGAGAAGCCATGTCCGATAAAGTTATAATCACCGCTGCGCTGTCAGGCGCTGCCACCTTTAAGAATCAGAACGAGTCGGTGCCCTACACGCCCGCCGAGTTTGCAGAAGAAGCAAACAAATGCTACAAAGCAGGCGCTGCCGCGGTGCACGTTCATGCGAAGACCGACGATGGGTTTCCCACCCATGAGGTTGATCGTATCAAGGCGACCCATGACGCGATCAAGGATAAGACGCCGGAGCTCATCGTCAACCTGAGCACCGCCGTCGGTATGGGAAAGACCGCCGAGCAGCGAATCGAGCAGATCAGCGTTATCAAGCCGGAGCTTGCCTCGCTGAACACCAACACCATGAATTTCAGCCTGCTGGACCGAAAGACGGGGAAGATCTTCATGGATTACGTCTTCGAGAATACCTTTACCATGCTGCAGGATTTCGGCAAGATCATGGAGGAGGTGGGAACCAAGCCGGAAATCGAGTGCTACGATATCGGCGGCCTCGACAACACACTGCTCATCGCCAAGCAGGGATTCTTCAGCGAGCCGATGTATTTCAACTTCGTCTGGGGCGTCGCCGGCGGTCAGAAGTTCAGGCCCGACGCCTTCATGACCATGATGCATGCTCTTCCTCCCAACACGAATTTCACCACCTGCGGCGTCGGCATCGAGCAGTTTCCCAGTATAACCATGTCGTGCCTCTGCGGCGGGCATATGCGTGTCGGCCTGGAGGACAATATTCGCGTTCCCACCGGCGGGCTGGCGAAGGGGAATTACGAGCAGGTCGAATGGGCGGTGAAGATTGCCCAGGCGCTCAGCCGCGAGCCGGCGACGCCCGATGAGGCGCGGGAAATTCTGGGACTCAAGAAGCGATAAATTGAATTCTCTCGGGGTGAGATGGGTGCACGGGCATCCCTCACCCCGATAATCCGCTCAGAGAAGAGGGTATCGATGGCTGAAGAGGATCCTGCGCGTATAACCGGTCAGAAGGATCTGTTTACCGATCCGGATCCGGACAAGGCCCGTTTATTCTTCCGGAACAAGTCGCGGGCGCTTGTCTCAAAGCTCTCCACCGTGGAGGAGGTGGTGCATTCGATGGTGCACGATGGCGATTACATAGCCATCGGGGGGTTCGGCGCCATCAGGATGCCGACTCCCATCATTCATGAGATAGTGCGGCGGGGTAAGAAGAATCTCGGTCTGGCCGGTCACACCTCCACTCATGACTTTCAGGTTCTCGTAGCCGGCGAGTGCATCGATCGCTGTGATGTCGCCTATATTATCGGCCTCGAAGCGCGGGGATATTCCTCAAATGCGCGTCGATATGTCGAGAGCGGCAAGCTGAAGATTACCGAATGGAGCAATGCGGCCCTCGCCTGGCGGCTCAAGGCAGCAGCCATGGGCGTTTCATTCCTGCCGGCGCGAAATCTCCTGGGTACCGATACCCTCCGCCAGAGTGCGGCGAAGGTGATCGAGTGCCCCTACACCGGCAAACGGTATGTCGCGTATCCGGCGCTCTATCCCGATTTCGCCGCCATTCACGTTCATGAGAGCGATGTATACGGCAACTGTCGGGTATACGGTGCGTCGATGTCGGATCAGGATCTGGCGAAGGCCTCGAAGCGGGTCGTCATCACCACCGAGCGCCTTATTCACACGGAGCGGTTCCGGGAGAACCCAGAGGCGACGTTCATTCCCTACTGGTGTGTCGATGCGGTTATCGAAATTCCCTACGGGAGCTATCCGGGGAATATGCCCTATGAATACTATTCCGACGAGGAACACCTCATCGAGTGGCTGCAGGCGGAACGCAGTCCCTCCGGTTTCAAGGACTTTTTGAAAAAGCAGATATTTGATACGAAGAATTTCTATGAGTACCTCGAGCTGAACGGGGGCATCGAGAAGATGAAGAAGCTCCGTGCCCGAGAGCTGCTCATCGATCGGTAGGAGGTTCTGTGGAGTACAATCAGATGGAGCTGATGATCTGTGCGGCCGCCCGAGACCTCGAGGACGGAGCGACGGTGGTGGTGGGAACGGGATCGCCCGTTGCGGCTGCGATGCTCGCACAGCGGACACATGCTCCCCATCTCTGTCTCATGTTTGAGGCGGGGGGAGTTGCCCCGATACTTCCCGCGTTGCCCATATCGGTCGGTGATTCACGCACCTTCTATCGCGCCCTCATGGCGAGCTCGATGCCGGACATCATGGAAACCTGTCAGCGGGGGATGGCGGATTACACCTTTCTCGGCGGCGCGCAGATAGACATGTACGGAAATATCAACTCGACGATGATCGGTGATAATCATTCGAAGCCCCGGGTGAGATTTCCCGGTTCCGGTGGGGCAAACGACCTCGCTTCCCTCTGCTGGAGAACGATGATGGTGACCGTACAGGATACACGGCGCTTTACTGACAAGATGGATTTCATCACCTCTCCGGGATACCTCACCGGTGGCAACTCGCGGTATGAAGCCGGTTTGCCGGAGGGAACCGGTCCCTATCGGATCGTTACCAATATGGCAGTTATGGGATTTGATGAACAGACCAGACGGATGACGGTTCTCTCCATACATCCCGGTCATGATCGGAAAGATGTTCAGGATAATTGCGGTTTTGAGTTGATGTGGGCAGCGGATATTACCGAGACCGAACCGCCTTCGGAGGAGGAGCTGATTATTCTCCGGGAGGAGGTTGATCCGCACGGCTACATTATTGGCCGGAAGGTTAAGTAGGGCAGTGTGTCGTTTCGATCTTTGTCATTGCGAGGAGCGAGATTCCTCGCCATGCTCGGAACGGGCTCCGCAATCTTTATTCATTCAACGTGCTTCATTACGCTACGGAGATTGCTTCGGTCGCTTCATGCCATCCATGGCATCGCGACATCGGGATATCCCTGTCCGGCATCATGGCTCCTCGAGATGACATTTCATTAACTGTTGCATTCGCTATTCGTTTCCTGGCAGGTGCTATCATTCTTTTTCCATAATGTAAAAAATAAAGGAGGAGGGAGACCATATGAGCGAAAAACTGCAAGATGTTGAGCCGATGGTATACAGGAGCCGCATCAGTGTTCCCTATCACTGGTGGGCAGGTGATACGGCGAGTGCTTTTTTTATCGCCCTGCGGGACGAACAGAAGATAGTAGGCATCAGGTGCTCGGAATGCAAGCGGGTGTTTCTCCCGCCGCGAAAGATGTGTCCCGACTGTTACCGGGAGAACAGCGAATGGGTTGAGCTTCCGCCAACCGGTACGCTCCGCTCGTTCACCGTGTCACGGAGAAAGCTTGCCGCGCAGCACAAGGAACCCCCTGTCATCTATGGTCTGATTCAAGTCGATGGTGCCGATACGGCGCTCCTCCACATCCTGGATGAAGTAAAGCCCGAAGAGGTGCGTATCGGCATGAAGGTGGAGGCCCGTTTTGCCGAAGAGCGTCAGGGGACGGTGTGGGACATCGCCTATTTCAGGCCGGCATCATAGGAAAGGAGGGTAATCATGGAACGAGCAGCAATTATTGGCATCGGTATGACAAAGATTGAAGCGAACAAGGTTTCCGATACCTTCGCCGACATGGCCTGGGAAGCGGTTAATAAGGCGCTGGATGATGCGGGCATGACCATTAAGGATATCGATAATGTTGTAACGACCTCGAATGATTTCTGGGATGGCCGTACCATTTCCTGTATGGCTGTCGGTGACGCGGGCGGCGTCCGGGGCAAGAACACTTCCTGTGTTGAGGGTGACGGCGCTTTTGGGGCATTCTACGGGCTTGCCCGGGCACTCTCGGGTTCCTACGACACGTCCCTGGTTCTCGCTCACTGTAAGGGATCCGAGAGCGTGTCGAGCCTCATCACCAATGCGGCATTCGATCCCATATACGAGCGGAAGCTGGGGATGGATATGATAACTGCCAGCGCGATGCAGGCGAATCTCTATATGCATGAGACGGGAGTCACCTCGGAGCAGCTGGCGATGGTATCGGTGAAGAATCACGGTAATGCGCGGCTGAATCCCAACGCACAACTGCCGATGGAGATCACCGTTGAGGATGTTCTCAACTCGGAGATGATTGCCGATCCGCTGCACAAGCTGGACTGTTCGCCTGTATCTGATGGCTGCTGTGCCGTTATTATCGCCAATGAATCCAAAGCGGAGAAGTTCAAGAAGAAACCGGTATGGATAAAGGGCGTTTCCTTCTGCGCCGATTCCTATTTTCTGGGAGATCGAAACCTCACCGATGCGCGATCCCTCCGCGAGGCGGCACAGAAAGCGTATGCCATGGCGGGAATAACCGATCCCGCCGCGGAGATAGATGTCGCCGAGCTCTATGACGCCTTTACGTATCAGGAGCTCATGTGGATAGAGGCGCTCGGTCTCTGTGCGGCGGGGAAGGCCGGCACCTCGCTTGAAAAGGGTGTTTTCAATATTTCGGGGAAGATGCCGGTAAATCCCTCGGGCGGCCTTCTGAGCGGCCATCCGGTTATCGCGGCGGGCCTCATCCGTATAGCCGAGGTGGTCAAGCAGCTGCGCGGTGAGGCGGGGGACTATCAGGTTGATAATGCCAGACGGGGAATTGCACAGGGAATCAACGGTGTCTGCGGGCAATCCCATTGCGTCTGGATTCTGGATAAGGAAAAATAGGAGGTGAGCTATGGGGAAGAAACGAGTGGCAATTGTCGGAACCGGTCAGACCCTTCACCGGAGTCATCGTCCCGATGTCAACGGGCAGGAGCTCATCTTTGAAGCGGTGCAGCGGGCCCTTGAGGATGCGGATCTGACCATCAGGGATATCGATGCGATAGTCATCGGCAATATGGATCACTTCGAGGGTATCAATTATGTTGACTGCTGGAGCGTTGATGGCTCGGGCGGAACGATGCGCCCCATCATCAAGCTCACCACCGGCGGGACAACGGGGAGCACCCTCGCCATTGGCGGGTATCACATGGTCGCCTCCGGAATGTTCGAGAAGGTGCTCGTCATCGGGTGGGAGAAGAATTCCGAATCCGATACCACCGGCGCCATTACCACTGCCTTCGATGCGGTCTGGGACCGGCTGGTGTTTGCCGGCGCTATTTCAGGGCTTGCTGTTGAGGCGCAGGCCTATATGGCGAAATACGGAGCGACGGATAAAGACGGAGCGCGGGTTTCGGTTCGGGATCGAAAGCACGCCTGCAATAATCCGCATGCGCAGCTCCGCAAGGAGGTGACCGTTGATGAGGTTCTCGCTTCGCCGATGCTCTCCGATCCGATTCACCTGCTCGATGTGTGCCCCCGGACCGATGGCGCCTGCGCGGTGATTATGGCCAGCGAGGATGTTGCCGGGAAGATAACGAGCACCCCGGACTGGATCTGGGCGACGGCGAACCGCCATAAATACGCCTATCTCGGTGATGTTAACTGGGGAGCGCTGGACAGCATGGCCGAGGCATCGAGTGAGCTCTTCGGGAAAGTGGGAATCAAGGAGCCGAGGAAGGAGATCGACGTAATCGAGCTCTATCAGCCCTATTCCTTCGCCGGCATTATCTGGATAGAGGATATGGGCATCGTTGACCGCGGGAAGGCGCCTGAATATATCTGGAGCGGTGCCACCGATATGGGTGGAGAGCTTCCCATCAATCCCTCCGGAGGGGTCATTGCCTGCAATCCTATCGGAGCGACGGGGCTCATTCGATGCGCTGAGGCGGCCCTGCAGATCATGGGGAAGGCCGATAAGCGGCAGGTACCCGATGTCAAGAGAGCGGTCAGCACCGGTTTCGGAGGCTGCATGTGGACCGATATAATCCTTCACGGTACGGAAAAACCCGAGTTCTAGGAGGAAGTGATGTCTGAAAAAGAGCGAATTATCGTCGAATCGGGCGAGGCAATACAACCCTTTGACTATGCGATCGGCCTTCACGGGAGCCTCTTCTTCAAGGAGCTGCGTGACAACAGGCGATTCATGGGCATCAGGTGTCCGAAATGCAACAAGGTTTATATTCCGCCCCGTCGCGTCTGTGGCGACTGTTTTGTAGAGATGGAGGATTTCGTCGAGGTTGGCCCCAGGGGAAGAATCGGAACCTTCACCATTCTCCGCTATGCCTTCATCGATCCGGAGACGGGGGATATGAAGCCGGTTCCCTACGGATACGGCTTTATTCAGCTCGATGGTGCCGATACCCTCTTCCAGCATTACATCAATATCAAGGATGAGAAGCGAATCAAAATCGGCGCGCGGGTGGAGCCGGTATTCTCGGATGAGCGGAAGGGGACTATACGCGACATCGAGTATTTTCAGGTTGTTGACGAGTAGCGTATGAGGATAATTCGGGGTTGTGTTTCATGCGGGAGATGCGGCACGCCGGGTCAGGACAATGGTCTGTGCGATGCACGCAGGCTCTCTCACTGGCAGCGTGCTGCGGGGTAGTTTAATATAAGGGAGCCTCTATTTATTTAAATTTGTAGTTCCCTTGTATCAAACTACCACTTCGATGCTTGCATCGCTCAGTGCGAGAGCACTGGCAGCGTGCTGCGGGGTAGTTTATTTGAGAATGCACAGGTAGTGAAGGGGACTTATGGCAGAGAAAAACAAAAATAACATCATGACCCTTCGGCGATCACAGCTCACCAGGGCTGCGTACAATGTCGTGAGCAGGAAAGGGTATTATAACTTTACCATTAAAGACATCTCGCGGGAATCCGGGCTGTCGACGGGGCTGGTGCACTACTATTTCAAGAATAAGCAGGATCTCCTTGTCCATCTCATCAAGGAGATGAACAGAAATTTGAGGAATTATCTGAACACGGGGCTGAGCAGATCGGAAGACCCCGTTGAGAAATTGAGAATTTTCGTTTCTCAGGCCTTTGAGATAGTTATCAACGAGGAGAACTACTTCTATGTGGTGCTCGATTTCTGGACACAGGTCAACCGCAATGAGCGGATGAGGACTGCAAACATCAGGCTCCTCGAGAGCTATCGGCAGGAATGCTCCAGGATACTCGCCGAAGGAATCGAGAAGGATATTTTCAGGGAGATGGATGTTCAGTATGTAACCATGGCTATCATCTCCCTTATCCTGGGCATGATAATACAGTATATCATCGACAGAGATGCCTTCGATTACGATGATTACTGTGAGAGAACCATGCGGCAGATTTATTCTATGGTGATGAAGGAAACTAACAGCTAGGAGGAAGTGATGGAGTTCGGTTTCACAGAAGAACAGCTCATGTTTCGGGAAACCGTGTACCGGTTTGCGAAGAATGAAATAGTCGATCTGTGCGAGGAGGCAGATCTCAAATCTGAGTTCTCCCGCGAGATATGGCGCAGGTTCGGAGAGATGGGTCTCCTCGGGCTTCCCTTCCCCGAGGAGTATGGGGGCCAGGGTGCCGATGTGGTCACCTGCTGTGTCGCTTCGGAGGCCCTCGGTCATGCCGGTGTGGACGGGGGGCATCTCCTCTCCCTCGGTGCGCATACCTATCTCTGCGTCGATACCATTTATCAGCACGGGACCGAGGAGCAGAAGAAGAAATATCTTCCCAAGCTCGCCTCGGGGGAGTGGATTGGCTGTATGGGGCTTACCGAACCGGAAGCAGGCTCCGATGCGGCATCACTGAACACGACCGCCGTGAAGAAGGGGGATCGGTGGATACTGAATGGATCCAAAACATTCATTACCAATGCGCCCGTTGCGGATATCTGTGCCGTTTATGCGACCGTGGACAAGTCGAAGCGGCAGGCGGGCATCACGGCCTTCATTGTCGAGAGGGATTTCAAGGGATTCTCCACGGGCAACCCCTTTCATAAAATGGGAGCGAGAGCCTCCCAGACATCTGAGGTGTTTTTTGAGGACTGCGAGGTTCCCGAGGAGAATCTCCTCGGCAGGGAGGGAGATGGATTCAATATGGCACTTCAGACCCTGGAGTGGGACCGGAGCGCGCTCCTCGCTCCTTTCGTCGGGGGGATGATGTGGGCAATTGAAGAGTGTTCGAGGTATGCGAATGAACGGGTGCAGTTCGGTCGTCCCATTCGGAAGTTCCAGGCTGTCCAGCATAAGATAGCCGAGATGAAGATTTTCATGGAGGCGGCGCGCCTGCTCGTCTATCGGGTGGCTTCCCTGAAAGATGCCGGACATCCGCTCAACCACCTGCAGGCCTCTATCGCGAAAGCCTTTGTGGCGGATTGGGGGCTCAAAGCCGTTTCAGAGGCGGTGCAGATATTCGGCGGGTACGGGTTTATGCACGAGTACCCCGTCGAATGGATGTTTCGTGATACGAAGCTCGCACAGATAGGCGGGGGAACCTCGGAGATTCAACGGATGATTATCTCCCGGTTGATACCAACATAATTGAGAGGAGCGAGTTGATATGAACTACGAGTTAACTGATACTCAGAAGGCAATCAGAGAGCAGTACGAGCAGTTCTGCGCGAAGGAGATCGCATCCCGGGCGACACTTCTCGACCGTGCTTCGGATGAAGAGGCGGGAAGTCTCATGCGGGAAAATCTGCGTACGCTCGCCGATCAGGGATATATGAAGATGTTCTTCGCGGAGGAGTACGGGGGAACCGGTGCGGATCTCGTCACACGGGCAATTGCCGGTGAAGCGCTTGCGAAAGCCTGTCCGGCAACCTACCTCTCCGCTAATGCGAGCGCCCTCCTCTGCGGTCTTCCGGTGCACCGTTTCGGTTCTTCGGAACAGAAGGAGCGTTATATCGGAAGGATTATGAGCGGCGAGCAGATAGGAGCCTTTGCCCTCACTGAGCTCGATGCGGGGAGTGATACCACTGGCATAAAGACAACTGCAGTCAGGAAGAACGGAAACTGGGTGCTGAACGGCACCAAAACCTACATCACCAATGCTCCCATTGCGGATATCTGTATCGTAGCGGCTTATACCGAACAGGATGCCGGACCGGAGAATGGCATGTCGACCTTTATCGTTGAGAAGGGAACCCCCGGCTTTACCGCGGGGAAACCGCTCGATAAGCTCGGATACCGCGGTTCGCCGACGGGGGAGCTCTTCCTGGAGGACTGCACCGTCTCGGATGATGCTCTCCTCGGCGAGGCGGGAAAGGGTTTTGCTCAGGTTCAGCAGATTCTTGCCTCTGGCACATTGAGCATCGCCGTTGCTTCCCTCGGGGTTGCAATGGCCTGTCTTGAGCGTGCAGCGAAGTATGCCGGTGAGCGAGAGGTGTCTGGCAAGAACATCAATCGCTATCAGGAGGTCTCCTTCAGGCTTGCCGACATGATGATAATGACCGATGTTTCCCGGCTGTTGATATATCGGGCAGCCTGGGCGATGGATATGGATGATCCTGAAGCATCGGTGCTGATTTCCTGCGCGAAGGTTTTCGCCGGCGAATCGGCAACGCAGATTGCCAGTATGGCGCTTCAGGTTCATGGCGGTCGTGGCTATATGAAGGATTGTGATGTGGAACGGCTCTATCGGGATGCCAAGCTCGGCGAAATTGATGGAGGCACTTCCGAGATACAGCGGCTCTCTATTGCTGAATATATCCTGGATCGCTTCGCAACGTGAAAATGCTCTTTGAACGGAACTCTTCCGGCATACAGGCGACACAGTGACGTGTCGCCTGAGTTATATTCACCCGTTCCATGAATAGTAGTTGAAATATTTTTTATTGTAAGGCGTACTATCTCAAGGCGTAACGCTCCCGAACACCGGCGGCAGGCCGGTTGATCCCTTCAGCGGAGAGGAGGTGCCCGTCGGCGAGAGGGGTGAGATATGTGGTCAGGGGACCACCGGTAATGGTGAGTTATAATAGGCCGGAAGAGACGAAAAGGGCCATCGGGTTCAGTGAGGAGCTCCCGCTGACGAATGTGGGGAAAACAGACAGAAAACAGTTAAGAAATAGCTCCCGTACCGCTTCTCACCGTAATTTCAGTTGACGGAGCGCCGCCCCGCAGTAGCATAGTGCTTGATTTTTTTCAGGAGAGGGGCATCATTGCGTTGAGTCGGGAACAAACTGGGGAGCGGAGAGGGGCAAAAGAATTCCCCTGCCGCCGGCTCATCGTGATGGCGGATTTTTCGCGGCCACGGTGAGAGCGGGTAAAATATGTCGAAACAAAAACATCTTTTCTTTCTCATACAGAGATAAGAACGACCATTGCGCCATGATATATAATTAACAGGAAGAAACGTATGATTGACAAAATTCTCAGTCTCTTCTTCGGCACAAAATACGAGAGAGATGTAAAGAAGCTCAGACCCTATGTGAATGTCATTAACAGCCTTGAGCCCGAGATGAAGAAGCTCTCACTTGAAGAGATGCGGTCGAAGACCGCATCATTTCGGGAGCGCATCGAGAAGGGCGAATCACTCGAATCGATACTCCCTGAAGCTTTTGCGCTTGTCAGGGAAGCATCCGTAAGGACGCTCGGGATGAGGCACTTCGATGTGCAGATAATGGGGGCGGTTGTTCTCCATCAGGGTAAGATTGCCGAAATGAAAACCGGTGAAGGTAAAACCCTGGTCGCCACCATGCCGGTGTATCTGAACGCGCTGACGGGGAAGGGGGTGCACATCATCACCGTCAACGATTATCTCGCCCGACGGGACGCTGAATGGATGGGTCCCGTCTATCGTGCCCTGGGATTGACCCTTGGCATCATTCAGCACGATATGGATCCCCATGAGCGCCAGGAGGCATACCGCTGCGATGTGACGTACGGGACGAATAATGAATTTGGATTTGACTATCTCAGGGATAACATGGTTGAGCATCGGAGCCTGCGCGTGCAGCAGGAGCTCAACTATGCCATTGTCGACGAGGTGGACTCCATTCTCATTGACGAAGCGCGGACGCCCCTCATCATCTCCGGCTCCACGGATGAGTCGACCAAGAAGTACTATCTGGTCAACAAAATAATTCCCAGCCTCAGAGAGGGAAAGGACTATGAGGTAAACGAGAAGGACCGCAATGCCCTTCTCACGGAGGAGGGGGTCAAGACCGTCGAGCGGCTCCTCAAGCTGGACAATCTCTACGACAGCAGAAATATTGAGATCGTCCATCATGTCACACAGGCGCTGAAGGCGCATACCCTCTTCAAGCGGGATGTGGACTATATCGTGAAAGAGGGGCAGGTCGTCATCGTTGACGAATTTACGGGGAGACTCATGCCCGGTCGTCGATACTCCGACGGCCTCCATCAGGCCCTCGAGGCGAAGGAGAATGTCACCATCGCGCGAGAGAGCCAGACGCTCGCTACCATCACCTTCCAGAACTTTTTCCGAATGTACAAGAAGCTCGCCGGCATGACCGGTACCGCTGACACCGAGGCGGTCGAGTTCAAGAAGATCTATTCCCTCGATGTTGTTGTGGTGCCGACCAATGAACCGATGATACGAGGTGATCATTCCGATAAAATATACCGCACCGAGGGGGAGAAGTTCAGGGCGATTGTTGATGAGATCGAGGAGCTGAGCGGGAAGGGACAGCCGATTCTCGTCGGAACCATCTCCATCGAAAAGTCGGAAAAGCTCTCCCAGCTGCTCAGGGGGCGTGGTATTCCGCATAACGTTCTCAATGCGAAGTACCACGAGAAGGAGGCGAATATCATTGCCGAGGCGGGGCGCCCCGGGACGGTGACCATCGCGACCAACATGGCCGGTCGGGGAACCGATATCGTGCTCGGCGGGAGGAAGCTCTATCTCGATGAGCTCGATGAGCACGTCCCGGTGCACGATCATGCGGTCTGGGAGGAGTTCAGGGATCTCGTTCTGAAGGGCGAGTATGACGCTGCGGAAGAGATTTCGGATCGTATGGTCGGGCAGGATAAGCACCGTGCAAAGGAGATAGTTCGAAAAGGGAGAGAATGGACGGAGAATAACAAAAAGGTCGTGGAGGCCGGAGGCCTGCACATTCTCGGCACGGAACGGCACGAGGCACGGCGGATAGACAATCAGCTCCGGGGACGTTCCGGAAGACAGGGAGATCCCGGATCCTCGCGATTTTATCTCTCCCTTGAGGATGATCTGATGCGGATCTTCGGTTCCGAGCGGATTTCCGGTATCATGCAGCGGCTCGGCATGGAGGAGGGGCAGGAGATCGAGAGCAAGATGGTGACCAAGGCGATTGAGAATGCACAGAAGCGGGTGGAAGGGAGAAATTTTGAGATTCGCAAGCATCTCCTCGAATACGATGACGTGATGAACTCGCAGCGGGAATATGTCTACCGTGAACGAAATGAGATTCTCGAGGGTGAAGATATCTCCGAGAAGATCCTCGGTTATATCAGGGAGGTTTGCGAAGATGAAATCGAGTACTTCACCAGCACCGGCCGCCACTCGGATGACTGGGATATCGACGGTATCAAGCAGTGGTTGAAGACGGATTTTTTAATAGAAATCGATGATGAGGATGGGACCCTCTTCCGGCGTTCTCCTGCAGAGATAACCGATTACATCACCGATCTCCTCATCGAGCGGTATCGGCAGAAGGAGCGCGAGGTGGGAGAATCGGACATGCGAACCCTCGAGCGCCTCATATCCCTGCAGGTTATTGACTCGAAGTGGCGCGAGCATCTCCTCTCGGTGGATGAACTGCGTGAGGGGATCTGGACCGTCGGGTACAGCGAACGAAATCCCCTCGTCGAATACAAGATTCAGGGATTTGAGATATTCAGGGAGATGATGCACCGGCTCAAGCAGGACATCATAGAGTTTCTCTTCAAGGTGCAGGTTGAAGAGGTTGTCGAGGAGGAGTACGAATTCAAGCCGGTGGGAGAAGCGGTCCATCAGGAGTTCGAGCAGTTTGGCGCCGGGGGAATCCCTGAGGCTGCTTCTGCGATCTCGCCGGTTATGAAGCGGCATTCAGGCGAGCCGGCCGAGGAGCGGGAAACGACCGGCGGGGTGAAACGGAAAAAGACAAGAAGAAGTCGGAGGAGATAGAAGATTATGAACTCATCGCTCATGAAGAGCGTCTCAGGCGTTCGGGGAATCGTCGGCGAGTCGCTTACTCCCGAGCTGATTCTGCGTGTGGGATCTGCCTTTGCAAAGTGGGTACGCCAGGGGACAGTGGTCATCGGCAGGGATAGCCGATCGAGCGGTGATGCAATCTCCAGGAATCTCGAGTCGGTGCTCCTCCTGTCCGGCTGCCAGGTGGTCGATTGCGGCATTGTTCCCACGCCCACCGTGCAGCTGATGGTTGAGGAGCTGAAAGCTGCGGGAGGTATCGTCATCTCCGCTTCTCACAATCCCATCGAATGGAATGCCTTCAAGCTGATAAGTCGGAAGGGAGTTTTTCTGAATGCCCGCGAGATGGAGCGGTTTCTCCGCCTCGTGGAGGGATCGTTTACCTACCAGAAGTGGAACCGGATCGGCACCATTCACTTCTTCACCGACGCGGATGCGATACATATCGATCGCGTGTTGCAGGCTATCGATGGAAATCGGATACGGGGAAAAAATTTTAAAGTCGTTCTCGATTCGGTAAACGGTGCCGGATCGCTGATAACCCAGCAGTTGCTGAATCGGCTGGGATGCCAGGTCATCCCGCTTCACTGCGATCTGACCGGAACCTTCCCGCGGGGTGCCGAACCGGTCCCGGAGCATCTCGGGGATCTCTCGGCACGAGTGATAGCGGAATCCGCCGATATCGGCTTCGCCCAGGATCCCGACGCTGATCGGCTCGGCATTGTGGATGAGCGGGGAAGGCCCATCGGCGAGGAGTATACCATCGCCCTGGTGGTCGAGCACCTCCTCTCACGGAAGCCGGGCAGGGTGGTGGTCAATCTCTCCACGACGAAGGCTGTTGACGATATCGCCGGGAGATACGGTGCTCCGGTTACCCGGACGCCGGTGGGCGAGATACATGTGGTCGATCGCATGCGCCGCCTCCATGCACGGATCGGCGGCGAGGGAAACGGCGGCGTAATTGCGCCGGAGGTGCATTTCGGGCGGGACAGCCTCGTGGGAATTGCCTTCGTGCTCGAGATGCTCGCCGCACGGGAAGAGGTGATTTCTCGGATTGTGGAAAGTCTTCCGGCCTATGTGATGCGAAAGGGCAAGGTCAGTATAGAAAGAAAGAGATCGGAGACGATTCTCAAGAAGATAAAGAGACAGTTCGGAAAAGAGAAGATGAAGATGTCCGAGATTGATGGATTGCGTATAGACTTCCGGCACGGGGATTTCATCGGCGGCTGGGTGCATCTCCGTCCCTCCAATACGGAGCCGGTGTTCCGCATCATCGCCGAGGGGAAGAGCAAAAAGCAGGCGGACGCGATCTACCGGCATTTTCAAGCGATGTTCCGTTAGATAAACAGCGTATCGAAAAACACCGCGGCTTCAGAGATGCTGCATTCCTTTCTGCTTCTCCATCTTTCAAGGAATGCATAAAAAAGGCTTGCACGGCGGGTTCGGTTATGAATTAATGATGATTCATAATTGACACAGTGTTCAGTTGTCCGTATACACAGGGTTCTTCGCATGGATCCGTATCCCGGATATCTCTCCTGTTGCGGGAGGGTGGAATGAAACCGGTTCGGGAGCCTGAAGGGATAGTAATACATCGCAACCGGCAGGGAGTTCTGCAAATTTCATGTGAGAATAACATGCTGCGGTTGATTGACCTCATGATGACATGCGCCGGCTCGTTTCTTCATCGATTTTCCTTCCGATTGATCATTTGTAATTTTTTTACCTATCATCTCGACACGAACACGTAACGCACTCATTCTGAATGATCGCCGCGGGCGAGCCCAGCTGTCATCTGAACATGAGAGGATTCTCTCTGAACCTTTGAGGTGCCGCATATGCTGCGCATCACTGTTTCCGTGGCAATTAACTGTGCGGAGGATGTGTGCTGAGCTTTACGGGGGATTGTATGGCAATAATTGTTTGATTAAAGGCTTGTTTCTGATACACTATTTCCTCTCAGGAGGGAATATGGTCTATTATACTAAACCATTTTTATTGAAACTGCCAGAGAGCGGATCTCTCCGGCAGCGGAATGAGTTTAGTGCGGCACCGGGGAGGGGGCATGTTGACGAACAGCACGTCATCGGGGCCCCTCGAATTCTCTCGGGGAAAAATCCGCGAGGAATCTGGCGTTCTTCGCAATGACATGATCCTCTGTCAACATTCATGAGGATGAGAGACGGGAAAGGATTTTCCTTATGGCAAATAGAATCTCGGTTATCAAGATGCGCTAAAGTACTCTACTTGGAGGTTCTTCCGATGGCTTCTGCGAGGATTTTACTGGTAGAAGATGAGCCGATTATCGCCCTGGACATTAAGGCAATGCTCGAAAGCATAGGTTATGAGGTTCTGGATGTTGTGAACTCCGGTGAAAAGGCGATAGCGAAAACCGAAGAGTTGATGCCGGAGTTGATACTAATGGATATAACTCTTCAGGGGAGAATCGACGGTGTTGAGGCCACAAAGCACATTCAGGGAAAGCTCGACATGCCGGTCATCTACCTTACCGCGCACACCGAAGAGGGCACTTTTCGAAGAGCGCGTGAAACCGCTCCCTACGGATATCTCGTCAAGCCTCTCGGCGTGAGCGATCTCTATTCGGCCATTGAAACGGCTCTCCACCGGCACGCGCTTGAGAATCAACTGCGCGAAGGTGAGAGGCGCTATCGCGATCTGGTCGAGAATCTCAATGAAGTTATCTATTCGCTGGATGAGAACGGCATTGTAACGTATATAAGCCCTGTTATCGAGTCCCTGTACGGATACAGCCCCTCGGAGATTATCGGGAAAAATTTTCTGGAATATATAGTTGAAGATGACAGGGAGAGCGCCATCGAGTACTTCCGGAATTCGCTCAGGGGCATTCATAAACCGGTAGAGCATCGGTTGGTGACGAAAGATGGTCGTATCCGCTGGTTTCGCCTGTCGGAGAGAACCATCTATGAAGATGGGAGGGCCGTGGGGACGAGCGGCGTGCTGACCGATATCACCGAGCTGAAATCAGCTGATGAATCATTGCGGGAGAGCGAGCATCGCTATCGCGATCTGGTCGAGAACCTCAATGATGTCATATGCTCCCTCGACGAGAATGGTGTCATTACCTATATCAGTCCCGTTGTTGAGTCTTATTACGGGTACACTGTAGATGAAATTATCGGAAAAAACTTCATCGATTTTATCTACGAGGAGGACCGCCGGCGAATTATCGAAGGATTTCAGCGCTCCCTGGAGGATGTCAATCGAGCCGCTGAATACCGCGCCGTTACGAAAGAGGGTCTGTTGCGCTGGTTCAGAGTATCCGGGCGGATGATCTACGAAGAGGGGAAGCCGAAGGAGCTTCATGGCGTGCTGACCGACATCACCGAGCAGAAGCGGGCGGAGGAGGCGTATAAGACGCTGGTTGATAATTCCCTCCAGGGATTGATAATATTTCAGGAAGGAAATTTCGTCTTCGCCAACCGGAAAATATCCGAGTATTTGGGTATACCACTCGAAGAGATTATTAATAAACCCATCAACGATTTATGGGATTATTTTCATCCTGAAGACCGGGATGAGACACTGGAACGATATCGTTCCCGATTGCAAGGCGAGAAGGTGCCCGAACGCTCTGAATTCCGAATTGTTCGAAGAGATGGCACCGTCCTCTGGACTGAGATATTCAGCCTTCTTGTCGACTATCGGGGGAAGCCTGCCGTACAAACGGTAGTCGTCGACATCACCGAGCAGAGGAGGGCTGAAGAGGAGCTCAGGGAGAACCGCGAATTCCTCAACAGTATCCTCGACAATATAACCTACGGCATCGCCCTCCTCGATCTGAAAACCTTTACCTATGTCTACGGCAATCCACAGAGCGAAAAGCTGTTCGCGGTCCCCCCCGGCGGATATCCCGGTTTGCCTTTCGGGCATGACATGGATTTAGAGCGGAAGGAGTTGATGAAACAGGTTATCCTCGAAGAGATAGAGCACGATGCGGAGCAGGATCCCAATCGGGTGAGAATTTTGGAGTACCAGCATGAGAGCAGGAAAACCGGAAAAACATTCTGGGACGAGACCACGGCAATCTTCCTGAGGGATGCGGAAGGGAAACCGGCATACCTGCTCAGTTTGGAACGGGATATTACCAGGCAGAAGGATGCCGAGGAGCTCATGGGGAACTATCGTCATGTGCTGGAGAAAGAGGTCAGGGAGCGCACCGAAGATCTCGCCCGGATCAATGAGGAGCTGCGGCGGAGCGAGGAGCGGTACCGTCTTCTCGCTGAGAATTCATCGGATATTATCTGGGCCCTGAATCTCGATGGGATTGTTACGTATATCAGCCCCTCGATTGAGAAGATGTCCGGTTTCAGGCCCGAGGAGATTATTGGCAAGTCGCTGGCGGATTTTACCGGTGAAGAGCGGGCACAGTCGATACTGCAGGACATGCTCGGGGATAGTGATGCTGAAGGGGAAGTGAGTCCATTGAGCAATGGAAAGTACGAGCTGGAATTGCCGGACAGAAACGGGATTCTCGTATCAGTAGAGCTGTCCACCTCGGTGATACGGGATGAGAAGGGATCTGTCATCGGCTTCCAGGGAACGACGAGGGATATCAGCAGGAGAAAGGAGGCGGAAAAGGCCCTCGCTGACAGCGAGGCGAAATATCGCGATCTCGTTGAGAATATCAATGATATCATCTATTCGATAGACGAGCGGGGAGTCATTATCTATGTGAGTCCCGTTAGCGAAGTGATGGGATATGAGCCGTCTGAATTGATCGGCAGGCCCCTGGCCGAGTTTGCCCACCCGGATGATTTACCGCTCCTCGCCGAAGGAATTACTCGCCTGGTCGGGAGGGGCGAGCCGCAGCCGACGGAATTTAGATGCATCTCGAAATCGGGCGAAGTGCGCTGGTTTCGAGCCCTGGGGAAGGCGATCTTCGAGGGCGATGATTTCAAGGGAATACAGGGCGTTATGACCGACATAGACGCAAAAAAACAGGCGGAGATAGGGCTCGCAGAAACGAGGTTTTTCCTGCAGCGGATTCTCGATTCATCACCGAATCTCATATATGTCTATGATCTGCTGGAGCATCGGAATATCTACTCCAATCCGGGAGTGCTTGCTATTCTCGGCTATACCGAAGAAGAGGTGCGCGATTTCGGCTCGAATCTTTTTCCGGTTATAATTCATCCCGACGACCTGGATGCGGTAGATGAACATCACCGTTTTTTTGCACAGGCGGATGACAATGAGGTGCGGGAGATACACTATCGGGTGAAGCGGAAGGACGGAGAGTGGATCTGGCTCCATAGCCGGGATGTGGTTTTTGCGAGATCGGCAGAGGGCGTGCCCACCCAGATACTCGGTACTGCCACCGATATTACGGCATGGAAAGAGGAGAGAGCCTGACAGGCACGTGACAAACTGGAGCTTTGGTTTGAGGCTTGAAGGGCACGGTTAAAGGAGGATGAATGAAAGGAATATGATTGAAATTGAAGATCGGTAAGACGGTGCATACATTCATAAAAGCGGCATGCCACGGGGATAGTCCCCTTTTTCATGACGGAAGAGGCTATTTGTTAACATTTCGATTTCTGGAATAAAAACAAGGAGGATTCAATGAAAAGGTTTGCTCTACTAATAGTCATTATTGTGTGTGCTTTTTTCACGCTTTGGCCCACTGCTCATGCTACTGATCTGCTCGTCGGCGCCAAGGTATGGTATGCCTACTGGGATCCCGTGCTCAAGGATGTCGGAAAGGAGGTTCCATGGATGGGATGGCAGCATCTGGAAATCGGGGACGGATTGCTGTTCGGGCCGAGCCTTGGCATTCTCATTACCGATGATATCAGCCTGAGCGTCGCCTACCTCTACGGGAAGATGGAGTCTCAGTTCGATGCGTCGTACCGGGCGGAAGAATCCGACGGTTCCTCGACCTACGATCGCTTTACCGTGGCACGGAACGATATCACCCGTCAGGACATCGACAGCGCCCTGAGTTTCCGAATTGTGAGCTGGCTTAAGATCTTTGCTGGGTTCAAGTATCAGACCGTCGATATGACGATGAAGCAGGCGAGCTCCCGATGGCTCGTCACCGGAACCGGTGAAGACGGCGTCGAGCGGACCAAGATGGACTTCGATCAGTTGAGCTATTCGCCGGCCATCGGTCTCGGCTTTTCGTTTCCTCTGAGCGAGCTCTTCGCCTTCACGGCCAATGTGTCGGTTCTCTACATGATGGGTGAGCAGGATATATCACATCGATCTGAGCACTATTATGCATCCGATTTCGACACTCCTCATTATGGTGAATTCGATCTCTCCATGGACCTCGAGGGGTACGGTATAAACATCGATCCCGCCATCCTTCTCTTTTTAAAGGATATCAACCTGGTGCTCGTTCTCGGCTTCAGGTATCAGTACGTCAAGTACGACGGCACCTGGGATACGCCGCCGGAGAATCTCGATGACAAGATTGAGGACATGAGCGATGCGCTCTACGGGGTGCACTTTTCGGTTCTGTACAAGCTGTAACGTCGAGACAGTGGGTAGCGATATGCGCGATAACGCCAGGGATTTAACCGTTTTTTGACATAATCTTTGTTTTCGAGCAGTTTTGTTCGTTATACCTACAGATAGTTATCGGTAGGAGGCGATTATGATTGTTGAAACAACCGTAAATATTCACAGGGATATTTTGACAATACTGGACAGGGCAGTAAGAGTAACCGGAAAATCGAGGAATCTGATAATAAAGCATCTTATGCAGAAGATGTTGAGAATTAATCAGAATATGCTTCAATCCTGTTCCCGAATAAAATATCAGGACAGAGATATACAAGAGAACTGGCATAAAGTTCATATTGCTTTAAATGAGTACGAATATGAATACTGTCTTGATATGCGCAAGTTCTATAAGAGGTCGGTTTCTTTTATTCTTGCGGACGCTGTACGGAGATATTTAAGTGAGCTTCTGAGTACACTACTTGATAAGAATGATACTACCGATAACTATCGCTATCGTAATTATATTTTTATTAAAAAAACTCTGGATGGTGCAATTTACTGGCAAATATACTGGGGAGTACCCCATAAGCTTTCAGGGTTATTAATGATGTAACAGCTAATCTTTCATTTCATGTCGAAATTG
>CAZZCF010000036.1:0-30843 GCA_964652955.1 uncultured Leptospirales bacterium | reverse complement strand
TATTGATTAATAAAATCTAATATGAGCCTTCTACTGGTATATTCTCTTTCGTACAGGGCTTCCAAGAAGAGCAGCCCACAGATGAAAACGCAACAGCCAGCACAACGACCATAAGTATTGGTAACACTTTTCGCAAAATCCAATTGTTCATAACGAATGACCTCCTTAAAATATACAATTATTAGTGCCCAAATAATCCTCTAACTTCCTACCAGAAATCCCGCTCATAGAGTATCTCCTGAAGGGAAAACATCTTATGCAAAATCTCCCCTCTACCAGTACAATCTGAGATCTCCTTAATTATATTGTTTAATATAAGAGTTCATATCGGGAAGAAGCACCATCACCGTAATGAGCGATACCGGAAGGGTAATAAAAGCTACGTGGAGCGTCATGAACGGGATTAACATCCAAATTAATGCTTGACTATCGAGACGAATCAATCATTGTTATATTCATTGAAATGAGATTTATTTTTTATATACAAATAATCCTCGGAATGCCAGCGATTCAACAAGAGAAGTGATGTTTGCAGCGGGAAGCACAGCCCGGGACAGTGGTATTCAATCGCTCACGGAAAGATCGTACTGTGCAGTAAGGATCAATCGCAATTATCTTCAGTGCAGCGCGCAGAGGCTGAGATGAATGATTTCGAGAACATTCCCGTTTGCATTGCCGAAGACGAACACCCGGCCAGAGATCTTCTCACAGAATACATTATCATGCGGCCCGAGCTCAAGCTTACGGGTATTGCCAGAAACGGGGAAGAAGCCCTTCAAAAACTCTGCGAAGGGAGATATGGATTGCTCTTTCTCGACATTCACCTTCCTATTCTCAATGGCATCGAGGTTCTCGAACAGCTCCCCGAATGCCCGTACACCATTTTCACCACGGCATACGACGAGTATGCCATCAAGGCCTTCGAGATAGGTGCGGTGGATTATCTCCTGAAGCCCTTCAGCAAAGAGAGATTCGATAAAGCCGTGGATCGCGCATTAACTGTTATCAGGAACAACGAGCCGCATTTCAGATCACCGCAAGAGTTAGGCCTCTCCTTTAAAGAGAAGGGAAATCATTACCTCGTCGCCTATAAAGATATAATCTATCTCTCATCACATGGTCGCCATACCATTGTCCACACCGAGGGAAAGTGCTTCGAGACCGCCCAACAGCTGAAAGACATTACACAACGACTTCCCGCAAACCACTTTTTCAGAATTCACAAACAGTTCATCGTCAACCTGCCCTACGTATCGCACCTGCAGTATCATATCGGCGGGCAATACCTCGTATACCTCAAGGATGAAGAGAAAACAACTCTTCCCGTTGGAAGGTTGTTCGCTCCACCGTTGAAGGAAAAGCTGGGCATCGTTAGAGAATAGTCACACGACACAGGATGATAGTTTCGGCTCAGCAGCAAAATACTATTCGTTTATACGGAAAAGAGGTCATCCCCCTTTTAGCAAAAATTATTTCCACATTCTTTCAGAAGATCTCTCAATCGGCGAGTCCCGGAAGAGGCTTGTTCCCGATAGTGACATTCTCGAGATGGGCCTTCGCGGCGCGGTAGCACTCCTCAATCTGCTTTCGCGGGGTACGGGGAAGATCCTTCAGGAAAAAATCCGGATGAGAGCACTTCAGATCGAGCTTCACCGTCCCCCCGCAGCATAATGCCGGTGCTGCCGCCATCGATGCCTTCAGCATCGAAAGCACCACATCCCATACCATCAATACAGTATGAGATCGTCCCGGTTGATGACCTCATCGAAGTAGTTGCTGCCGAGTATTTTCTTTATCTCGCCCGTCCTTTTACCCATGATTCTCTGCAGCTCACCATCCGTATAGTTAACAATCCCCTTGCCGAGCACTCTACCCTGCGTGTCCCGCATCTCAACCGCATCACCCAGATCAAAGGAGCCGTTCACCCCGGTAATTCCCGACGCGAGGAGGGACTTCTTCCTGTTGCAGAGAGCATCGACAGCTCCGTCATCGAGAATGATGCTCCCCTTCGTCTTCTGGCTGAAGGCGATCCACCGCTTCCTGCTGCTCAACGATTTCTTTCCGTAGAAGAGGGTCCCGACCTGCTCGCCGTTGAGGATCCGCTTTAAGATGCCCCTCTTCTGGCCGTTGGCGATGATCATCATCTCGCCGGAACGAATGATAATCTCGGCAGCCCGGATCTTTGTCACCATGCCGCCGGTTCCATAGTCGCTCCCCGCTCCTCCGGCCCGCATGATCACATCTTCGGTAATCTCCTGTATCTCATCGACCGGCTCTCCGTCAGCGAGGTCCCAGTAAAAACCGTCAACATCGGAGAGGAGGATAAGCAGATCGGCCTCGGTGATATTCGCCACGTGTGCCGAGAGGGTATCGTTATCACCGAATTTAATCTCCTTGACGACCACCGAATCGTTCTCATTGACGATGGGGACGATGCCGAGCTTCAGGAGCGAATTAAAGGTATTGCGCGCATTCAGGTAGCGGCGACGATGATTGACATCATCCTCGGTCAGCAGTATCTGACCCACCTCGAGGCCGGCCCGCATGAAATACTTCCGGTACTCATTCATCAGCGCAATCTGACCCACCGATGCCAGTGCCTGCTTGTCGGGGATGGTCAGCAGGTTACACTTCCGCTTGACGAGGGCCGATCCGGCGCTGATGGCGCCCGAGGAGACGATGACGATCTCATAGCCCCGTTGAATAATCGACACCATCTCGCGGACGAGCTTCGAGAGTCTGGACGGTGCAATAAGCCCCCTCTCGGTAATAACCGAGGTTCCGATCTTGACAACAATCCTTCTGACCTTCCGTATATGTTCACTCCGTGGCAATGCTCATCTCCAGCAACTCGTCAAGGATAGCATACAGCTCTTCAATATGCACGTTTCGCAACGCCGATACAGCAATACTACGCTCTTTCTCAACACGGTCAATTCTTTTCTCCACCTCATCCGCGCCGACCAGATCGGCCTTCGTCAAGACCACGCAGCAGGGTTTCGTCAGCAGCTCGTCACTGTATTCACGAAGCTCGGACCTGAGGAGCTCGAGTACGAGACTGAAATCATCATCGGTAATATCGATGGTGAACAGCAGCACCTTCACCCGCTCAATGTGCATTAAGAATGACAGCCCGAGGCCGTGTCCCCGGTGCGCCCCCTCGATTATGCCGGGGATATCGGCAATGGTATACCACGTTTCATCCCTTCGCTGAACAACGCCGAGATTGGGAATCAGGGTGGTAAAGGGATAATCCGCTATCTTCGGATTCGCGTTGGTCAGACGCGATAAGAGCGTCGACTTGCCCGCATTGGGCAAACCGACAAGGCCGACATCCGCAATGAGCTTGAGGTTGAGCGAAACGCACCGCTCCTCACCCGCAACTCCCGGCTGAGCATATCGCGGCGCCTGGTTCGTGGACGATTTGAAAAAGGCGTTCCCCCGCCCCCCTCTGCCTCCCCGCGCAACGAGAATGCGGTCTCCCTCCGCAACCAGGTCCGAGAGCAGATCGCCGCTCCCGCCATCAATAACCTGCGTCCCGGGGGGCACATACACCGTCAGATCCTTTCCGTCTTTTCCATGCCGATTGTTTCCCATTCCGGGCTTTCCATCCTCAGCGCGATAGAGACGATCGGGAAAGAGATGCGAGAGGTTGTAATAGCGCGGGCTCGCTTCAAGGGAGACATCACCACCCTTCCCCCCATCGCCACCGTCTGGACCCCCCTTCGGGATATACTTCTCTCGACGAAAGGAGACACAGCCGGCGCCACCCTTCCCGGCCCTGACGCGCACCGTGATCATGTCAGTGAATTTACTCAATCAGCTCTCCGATACGAAAACCCATTTAACGGGTACCTTCTCTCCCATCCCGAAGACGGGATACCGGTTATAACCGGAGAAGAAAAGGTGTTCCGGCAATAACCGTATAAATGAAACAGGCCACAGGTGACATGTCTCAGGGTCGCCTGTGGCCTGCATTCAGTCGTAAGGAATCGATGCGATTCTATGAAGCAGGATAAACCGAAACCTTTTTCCGCTCCCTGCCTGAACGTTCAAATTTCACCACACCATCTATTTTGGCGAAGAGCGTATCATCATTCCCTCTGCCGACATTCTCACCGGGGTGGATTCTGGTCCCGCGCTGTCGAACGATAATTGTGCCACCGGTAACCAGCTGGCCGGAGAATCGCTTCACGCCAAGCCGCTTCGACCTGGACTCCCTTCCGTTCCTTGATGAACCACCACCTTTTTTATGTGCCATACTACACCTCTGAATCAATAATTTTCACTGTTGTCTTCACCGGTAGGTGATGACAAGACGCTCGGGATACACCTTCACAATCTCGTCAAGACCGATAATCATTGTCGCGAGAATGATCCGCAGCACCTCGGTACGCCCATCATCCTCATCTATCTCAAGCACTGACTTCAGAAATCCCTCGCGCTGCTCGATCCGCTGATGAATACCGGCTATCCGGTTAATCGCTATAACCGCCGTTTGCGCCAGCACCGACACGGCTGCACAGACGATATCACTCCCTTTCTGATCGAATCCCGCATGCCCCTCAACGCTGAAGGAGATCTCGCTCCCCTTCCTGTTGAGCATTACGCCACCATCGCGGGTAATCGTATTGAAGTGTACCGCTATCAAAACCCGAGAGCGAATCTCCTATGCTTTGGTTACCTGATCTATTTTCAACTGCGTATAGTCGGGTCGAAAGCCGAAGGTCCTGGTATAGTTCTTCCGCTTCTTGAACTTAATCCCCCTGACCTTCTTCCCCCTGACATCACCCATGACGGTTGCGGTCACCGTCACATTTTCGAGATAGGGCTGCCCGATGAGCACATCTTCCCCGTCGACATAGAGGAGCACCCTGTCAATTTTCACCTCGTCATCGCTGTTCTGTATCCTGTTCACCTTAATGGTCATATCCTTCTCAACACGATACTGTTTCCCGCTGATTTCAACAATAGCATACATGGTAAATACCTCAATACCTTTCCTGTGTCTCAGTGGATCCTCACGCTCGCATCGCCACTTTCGTCGAAAAGGGCTTCCCCTCATAGAAGAAAGGGCCTTCGCTCCCCTTTCTCACCCTTGGGCCCACAAGGATTCGAACCTTGGACCTACTGATTATGAGTCAGCCGCTCTAACCTACTGAGCTATGGGCCCGTCCTTAATGGAACAAATAAAGTAAAGGTCAACTGCCGTGTCAAGTATTAATCACTGCTCTTATCAAAAAACCGGGCGGGTAATGAAACGATACGCTCTATCAGCAGCA
The DNA here is from genome assembly GCA_964652955.1 of uncultured Leptospirales bacterium. Classification (GTDB taxonomy): domain Bacteria; phylum Spirochaetota; class UBA4802; order UBA4802; family JAKQUI01; genus CAZZCF01. The sequence continues at coordinate 25,561 of CAZZCF010000036.1, read as the reverse complement.
CGCGGATCACGATTCTCATTGAAACTGAATTCTGGCAACATAGGGACTTCTGGATCGCTTCTTTCCGTAATAGAACTTCGTCTCGTTGATCTCAATGGCATCATTATACGCTTCGACGATGCCGACCACATGGAAAATGGCTCCGACGATGAACAGGACGCCCGAGATGACAAACTTCGATTTTCTCTCCGTACCGGACGAATCCCCTTTCCATGCAACGTACAGGTAATATGCCGAAGCGGAGTAAAAACCGGCGGTGAGGAGGCAGAAGCTCATCCCCTTCAGGTCTCTCCGCAGATAGATATGCCCGCCACCGGGCACCATGAGCGAGAGGAGACAGGCAAGTCTCGGATCCTTCTCCTGGCGACCCTGACGTGCATCCCGCCGCTCCGGTACTTTTCTGGACAATTCATCACGGTAGCTTCGATACTTTTCCCGTTCCCGCTTCCCTGCCTGTTCTTCTACGGTAATGGCATACAGGGGCACATGAATGCTTACGATAAAAACAATCGAGAAAAGGAGCGCGAACCATTTCGTCAGGCGCCGCGCAAACCGAGAATCATATCCGTTCAAAGCCCTTCTGTTCATTCCATTCTCCAGAATAGGGAGATAATGCTTTCCGTTTCAAAGACAGTACATAATCGCAACCGCTGAATCATTATAGAGAGCAGAACATTATAATCAAGAACTTTTCAGCGCTCACTCTAAAAAAGAAACCATGTTCCTTCCGTTGAGCTTGGACGTATACAGCGCCCTGTCCGCTCTATCGATCAGACTCTTCGTATCGAGATCCACCTCCCGAGAGAACTGGCTGACGCCCAGGGAAACGGTAACCGATAATTTCATCTCATTGCAGACGACAAAGGCCTCTTCAATGCTCAATCGAATTCGCTTTGCAACCTCGAGAGCTTCTTCAAGACCGGTATTGGGCAGGATAACCACAAACTCCTCCCCCCCGTATCGCGCCGCAATATCCCGCTGTCGAATATAATCCTTTATCAACCGGGCGACGCGCATGAGCACCAGATCGCCGCAGGTATGACCGTATTTATCATTGAAATCCTTGAAGCGATCTATGTCTATCATTATCAGCGAGAGGGGTGAATCACTGACAAGCGCCCGTTCACGCTCCTCAAGCAGGGCGGCCTGAAAGAAATGATGTATCTTGAGCTTTGTCATCATGTCCGTGGTCGCCATCTCGTACAGATGGGCATTCTGTATCGCAATACCGGCCAGGGAGGCAATGTTCAAAAGGAATTCTTTATCGGAGACGCCGAAGGCGCTTTTATTGATCCTCCCGCCGAGAATGATAATACCGTTGATCTTTCCCTTCCCCTTGAGGGGAACAATGAGATCGGGATCGATGATATGTATTGTTCGAACCGAGGGATCATCTCCCATGAAGTCTAACTCCCGGAGCTCATAACAGCGATAGTGCTCCTCGAAATACGCAATGAGGGGGGAATCCGCCGGTATCTCGTATTCTATCGAGTGATCGAGCTCAAATCCTTTATAATTACGATGAAGAATATAGGTATCCTTCGCTATCTCCTTCCTGGTAAAGATGCCCGCCTTCAGAAGCTGCATCTGCCCCATGCAGGTGAGCAGGATCGAGTCTATCAGGACATTATAGTCGAGCGTGGAGTTCAGGCCCTTGCTGATCTCAATGAGCTGCCGCAATTCATAGATCTTCCGTTCGTACTGTTCAATCTCCTCGGGCAGATCCAGGTTGAAATCGATATGTTCTGAATCGTTCGCCATTGAATGCTCACCTCTCATCCGAAGACGCGGAATACCTCGGCAAGATCAATCCTTCCATCATACACCGCTTTGCCAATAATACACCCCCTGAGCCCCTCGGGAACGAGCTCACTGAGACGATAGAGATCATCCGTTGCGGCGATTCCACCCGATGCGATGAGGGAAAGCCCCCGAACCTGCGAGAGGATCTCCCGAACCGCGCTTACGTTGGGACCGGTCAACATCCCATCGGTGGCTATATCGGTATAGATGATCTCGCCGATTCCCATCTCCTGCATCTCCCGTATCAATACCGCTGCCCGCACGCTGGAGATCTCCTTCCAGCCGTGTGTCGCGACCATTCCGTTTTTCGCATCGATGCCCACAATAATGGAATCATCATATCCTTCGATAAGCTCGTGAAAACCATCCCCGAGCGCTGCGGTTCCCAGGATGATGCGATTGATTCCCGCCTCCCGGTAGCGATCGATCGATTCCCGGGTCCGTATCCCGCCCCCGATCTCAATGGCACTGTCAACCGATTGCGCAATGGCCGTAACCAGATCGCCGTTGACCGGATACCCCGCGAAGGCACCATCGAGGTCAACCACATGAATGAGCCGGGCGCCGAGCGCTTCAAACCGTTGAGCGACTGAAACCGGGTCATCCGAATAGACCGTCTCGTGCTCGGGATCGCCCTGCAGCAGGCGAACACACCTGCCACCTTTAATATCTATTGCCGGTATGATGAGCATTTCGAGATAAAATTCTCCACAATTTTAAGCCCCACGGTGTGGCTCTTCTCGGGATGAAACTGCGTCGCTATCAGATTCCCCTTCCCCACAATACAGGGAAAGCGGATGCCGTATTCGACCGTCCCCAGGACCCAGTCCGAATCGGACATCTCCGGATAATACGAGTGAATAAAATAGAAATGCGAGCCCGATGAGATCCCCTGTAAGAACGGCGACTGCCGGACTATTTCAACATCATTCCATCCCATATGGGGAATCTTCCGATCGCGGAGGTTGAAGCGCACAACATTCCCGGGGATGATATCGAGACCGGTAAAAGTGCCGAACTCCTCGCTCGAAGAGAAGAGCAGCTGAAATCCCAGACATATTCCCAGAAAGTACCCTCCGCCCCGTATGAATTCCTTCAGGGGCTCAATCCATCCCAGCTCCTCCAGGTGGCTCATTGCCCTTCCGAAGGCGCCATCTCCCGGCATAATGAGCGCATGAGAAGTCTCGATCGATGCAGGATTCGAGGATATATGAACATCTTCGGTGAAGAGCTCAACGGCTTTGGTCACCGATCGCAGATTTCCCATCCCGTAGTCAATAACTGTTATCATCTTACACTGTTCCGTCCCGTTCCGATGTGCCATACCGATTCAGATTCCGTGCAAAGATCTCTTCAAACCGCGGGAATCGCATACAATGGTGAAATAAGCAGAAGAGGATTGTTACCCGGAATAATGCTCCGGCTTGAGCAAGGATTCCACTACACAATAGTCCCCTTGGTGGAAGGTATCTCGTCAGCTCTCTTTTTATCTATCGAAAAAGCTCGATACAGAGCCACCCCCAGCGCCTTGAAAATGGATTCGTGAATGTGATGACGGTTCTCTCCGTAGAATATCTTCACATGGAGGTTTAATTCGGCATTAAAGGCAAAGGAGCGGAGAAATTCAATCGTCAACTCTTCGCTGTATCCCTTAATGGAACCCCTGAGATCGACACCCTCCAGGTGAAAGAAGCTTCTCCCCGACAGGTCAAGGGCAACCATCGTCAGGGCGTCGTCCATGGGGATACTGGCATCACCGAATCGAACAATTCCGGCTTTGTCACCGAGGGCTTTCTTAAAAGCCCTCCCCAGGCAGATGCCGATATCCTCAACAGAGTGATGATCATCAACCATGGTATCGCCGATGCACACGAGATCGAGATAGAGGTGCCCGTGCTTTGAAAGCAGCATAAGCATGTGATCAAAAAAGGGCACCCCCGAATCGATAGCCGATTCCTGCGTGCTGTCGAGTATCACCCGAAGGGTGATATCGGTCTCGGTTGTCTTTCTCTTAATCTCTGATTTTCGTTCCATACTCTCAATACGTCAATCCCAGTATATGAGCCCAATGCTAAAGAGAATTCTCTTGTCACCGATATACTTATAATAATGCGGCCACGCATAGTCAAGTTTAAAAATTAATGGGAAGAGTGTCAACCTGAAACCGAAACCGAAATCGACCTTGAAATCATCGAACTCGCCCGTTTCCGGATCTCTGAAGCGGTAGCTTCCATCCCAGGCGGAACCGAAATCGGCGAAGAGCACTCCTCCGAGCGGAGCCGTTCGAAAGAAGAGCGGCCATCCGAATTTGATCCCCTCGATGAAGATGAAGCGAAACTCAACGGATCCCAGAAAAATATTCTTTCCATTGTATTCGAAGATCGGATGGCCCCGGAGGGTGGTGAATCCCCCGAGATAATACTTGAAGTATTCACTATCGGGCCCAAAAAGCTTTCCCGCACTTCCGCTCAGCGCCAGAACATACCTCTTGTCGATGAGAAAATATCTCCTCAGATCACAAGCGACATTCGTGAAGGCAAAATCCTGGCCGGACACATTTACCGTCCGCTCCGCTTCAATCGTGCCCCGGAAGCCATCGAGTGCACCGAGGTATCCCCAGATCACATTATCATAGGTAAAGGAGAGGGAGAGCTGATTCAGATTGGCAAAGGCATCACGGCGCTCGCTGTCCAGCGCGTAATCGACCTCGTATCTGCTCGACGTTGCCTTGAGACTCAATCGGTAGAATTTCGAGAAGGGATAGCGAACGATACCGTACACCCCGTAATAATCCATGTAGAGGTAATCCCAGTAAACATTGTGTATCAGCTCATTGACCGTGCTGAGCGTGAATACCCCGAAAGGATTCTCCTGGCGGAACATCCCGATGCCGTAATCCAGTCGGTGCTTGAGATAGTAATAGGCAACGTCATAATTGTACACATCCTGGTCGTTATAGCTGAAGTAGTTCCCGGTGAAAACAATCCGATGATTCCCCAGATAGTCCGATACTGCCATCTGGACAATGCCCGCCAGGCCATACCCCGTGGTGGCCGTAACGCCGAGAAAGAGATAATCGGTGCTGAAGCGGGTATCATAGGGGACAAATTCGGATCGGGTCAGATCAAAGTAGGGCGGCGGGAAGTCGATATCGTGATGCTCCGTGTCCCGCTCGTCAGCGGGATCAAGCGCCACTCCGGCTATCTCCTTGACAAAGATATCGTAGCCCAGGTTCTGATATGCAACGAAGGCCATCCGCTTCCCGTCATTGAACCAGCGGGGATAAAATATGCCGCAGAGAACATTGGTTATTCTGCCGTCATCGCCGGTTTCCATACTATAGCGATAGGCGTTATAGATTCCGGTCCGGTTCGAGATATAGAGGAGCTGCTTATCATCCGAGGAGAGATCCGCCTGCAGATCGTTGCCTTCATCGCCGACGAGAATCGATCGCTCCCTGCCCGCCACCGTTATCCTGAAGATATCGTAATCGTCACGCTCGATATCTCCGGCATCATTCCAGTTCGAAGAGAAAACCACAAAGCTGTTATCCGAAGCGATCTTCGGATATCGTTCTGAAAAGAGATCATCGGTTATCTGATACAGCCAACTCTTCTTGAGATCGTAGAGATAGAGATCGGACCGGTCATTCATCTGCCCGATAAAGGCGATGAGCGTCCCATCACGCGAGAGTGCCGGATCCTTGATGGATCTGAAGGGGAATTCTATTTCGCGCCGCACATCACCGTTTTCCGGATTGATGATGAAAATGACATCCCGCCCGTAGGACTGCGCGACAAAGGCCAGGTGATTCCCCTTTCCGCTCCAGGTCAGATAGTTGCTCAACAGGTGCATCCCTTCAAACCGCGAAGAGGTGCTCCCGTACAGAACGGTTTTTATCTCCCGCTTCTTCTCCTTCTTCTTCTTATCAACCGCAATAACTGAAATATCTGAGTAGATCTCCCGATTGGTCAGGTAGGCGATTTTCTTTCCGTCAGGCGAGACAGCGGGACAGACATTGAACGTGGAGTTTGTCTTCTGATGAAAGGTCAGCTGCTCTCCCTCCTCCTCATCGAACTTCTTCCCCCTGACAACGGGAAAATATATTTTCTTAAAATACCGGATCCACTCCAGGTTCAATTCCTCAAGCGTCTTTCCCGTATTCACTTTAATCGCTTCGTCGAAGTTGTCGAGATCCCTGATATCCCTGAAGAGCTCCCCTATCTTATCCCGCCCATATTTCTCCGCAAGAAAGTGATAAAACGCCTGACCCTCCTTATAGATCAGATACCCGCTTCGAACGTGCAATCTGGTCAAATCCATAAGCGATGCGTACTTCTCGTTGTAGAGAATATCGCGCATCACCATGTCGGCGGTTTCATCATACCCTGTCGAGAGATACTCCGACATCCCCTCCATAATCCACAGGGGCACGCCACGGACCGTAAATCCGGACATGACCTCTCCGGAGATATCACCGAAGAGGATATTGAAGTGAAAGGCGTGAACGAGCTCGTGGATCAGGACATGTCTGAACTCGTTGTAGGAACCGGTAAAGGGGAGCACCACGCGCCGCTTGAAGAGCTCGGTAAAACCGCCCGTGCCCTCCCCGATCACCTGGAGGATGATATTGTTCTCCTGAAAAGCGATATGTGAAGGATAGAGAATGATCGGCACTATTTCGGTGAGCTCATGATGAAGGCTGTTGGCGATAGAGACGTATCCCTCTTCTGCCATGCGAGCGGTATGCCGTGCGAGACGCTCCATACCGGCAGGATAGTAGATGTCAAAGTGAACCGTCTTGAGGATGTTCCATTCAAAGACCTCACGGTTCACCTTGTTCTTCCCGAAGGGGAACGTGGAGATGGTTCCGATGAGGAGGAGTGCGGCTATTGCTGTGAAAATAATTGCTCGCTTCATGGCACAGTAGGAATATACATCCCGCGGGGAACCGCTGTCAACCACGAGATGTCATCGGGAGGTCTCCTGCTCAGGGAGACACACCGCTTTGGAGCATCGATTCGAAAGCGCATAGCGCATACTCACAGCTGTCTCGTCCCTTTCACCATCTCAAACATCTGCTGCAGGATCGCAGGATTTATAATATAGAGTATCGCCAGTGAGGTAATGAAGATGATAACGGCAAGCCATTTCGTATAGATGCCGTACGTTCTTCTGAACAGGATGACCGAGAGTAGTGCCATTATCGTCGGTCCAACTATCTTTATATCGCCAAGCGGAACAGGGTACCCGCCGATTCTCTTCATCGTCCCGCCGAAGAGCTTCGCGAGATCAAAGCCCTTCCCGGTCGCGATAAAGAACAGCTCGGCGATCAGTATGCCCAGCAGGCAGAAGGACGCTACCCTGGTAACCACCCCTTCGGTCCGATAGACCTCGTAGGCTGCAGCCGGCAGCAGGCAGATAACCGTTATCAGTGCATTTTTCATAATCAGTCCCACGGCAATGCCGAGAGCCGCCAGAATGCTCAAACCGATGCAGATAAGCGCTGCGTGTTTCGTCTCCTTTGGCATGAATAACCCCCCTGAAAATTCGTACTGAGTAGACCTGCCTTTTCCCCCTCTCAACTATGAGAGAGGTTAAGAGATGATAGTGTGGCCCGAGGAAATAACTTCAAGCACAATTTGTATATATGATGCTTTTATAAAAACGATTCAACGGCAGAACCCACAACTCATTCACTGTTCTCTCTGTCAGTACTGCGTTTCCTGGACCTGAATGACAACGCAGTATCCGTGCATGGAGAAACGAGCTGTCCTGTTATAATCTACCGAAGCATGTGAATCCCGACGCATGCATTCCGCTCTTCAGCCCATGATGACAGTTATATGAAAGCGGCGCGCTTGACTGGTTCGGTTCTACTGCTGTGATGCGCTCGTCCTGAGCGCCATTACTGTGGAATGAAATTTAAAATATAGGACAATTGAAATATAGGAAAATACTTGATACAAAGGATTCTGGGAGTATAAAAAATCGCTGTAGCGATTAATAAATACTAGACAAGAAACCATTTCGTGAGACATATATGATGATTAGCGGAAGCTAAAATGTATCATATTCACTATGTATTTACTGACTGTGCAGATATGTATTAAAATTAAACACTCTTTCCGGAATGTTGGGATATATTATCCGTCAAAAAGAGATTTAATCTCCCTGAAATTGAACTGTTGAAATATCTTCAACCTCAGATAGTCAAAGTCCTTGTATCCGTAAGCCATCCTCTGAACCACTCTGACCTTCGTGTTGATACCTTCGGCAAAGCTATTTAAGTAATTGCCCCGTAGCGTGTTCCTGATATACGGTTCCCACTTCTCAATATTTTTCACGAACTCCGTTATCTGCGGAATACGTACTGCTCTAGCTCTCCTCATCCAATTGGTCAATCGAATCAATCTGCTCCGAGCTGAATGACCAGCAAATATTTGTCGAAAATCGTCACGCAACACATACGCTTTATACAGCTTCTCGTTAACCGCGAATAACCTCTGAAGAGTAACGTGCTGGTCTTCGTTCAGTTTCTCAGGATTTTTGAGCAGCAGCCATCGTGTCCCCTTATAGAACTCCTTTTTCTCTGTCCCGGCACTTTTCGCTTCATGGACCCGCAACCGGTCGATTGCCTTTGAAAAATGCTGTGCCAGATGAAAATGATCGAAACATATCACTGCTTCAGTACAATACTTCTTCACGGTTTTTCGAAAGCCCAGTCAGGCGTCCATGGTGACCACACTGACATTTTTACACCATTTTTTCCCTTTCCCCTTGAAAAATGGCGTAATATCCGCCGATTTCCGGCCCTTCACGACCTCCAGAATCTTCTTTTCATCCGGTGCCGATATAATCGTCGCGTAGTGATGCCCCTTCTTCCGTGATATCTCATCTATACCGATTCTCTCAGGAACATCTCTTTCTGAACAGATAACTCCTCCTCAATCCCTTCACGGTCAAGACGGTACACCGTATGTTTCGATATCCCAAATATACGAGATACATCAATCCCCGTCATCCGCTTGCAAAACGCATATATCCACTTTCCGTAACGAACGGTAAATCGCTGATATCGATCCAACCATTCAAGATGTTCCGTCCCTCGATAACCACAGTCGCATTCAATTCGATACTTCCATAATCTTAAAAAACATCTTCGCCCGAATACCGATAAATCCTCTACCTCTTGTATGCGGCTATCTTTGGGAGCTTCGATGTATACCTGACCGCATTGAGGACATAGGAGGAATCCTTCACTCTCAACAGTTAAAATAATTTTCCCCTCACAAATAATAATATCCTTTACAAAACATCCGGACAAGCCTAAGAATTCTGTTATCAGTTCTAATCCCATCTCGGTTCCATTCTTTTTCGTGTTGGAAAATAGTTATGGACACCGAGGTGGGATTTCTATCACATTTTCAACTTTTTATCCACTTTTCCCAACATTCCGGAATGAGCCAAATTAAATATATAAGAGGAGAGCGATATGAGTGAAGTAACTAATGCATGGGCTTGGCCCTGGTGGGTTATCATGGTTGCGATTAACATAATACAGTTAATCATTTGTTTTTATTTTGTCTTTATTACACAAAAACGCTTTAATACCCAGAGGGATGCCTATTCAAAATGGATGATGATATTTGGCATTATCTTTACCATAGTGGCTGCTTATCGCTCGGTGTTTGTTTCACGATATCTCACACAGTACGCCTGGTTTGACACAATCGCAAACAGTTCATTAATTATTCGATCCCTGGCATTCTTTGCCGAGATTTCCTTTGCCTTCCTCTTTGGGCTCTATCTGCTGAGAGTCGAAAAAGATGTGCCAGTTCAAAGCACTACCGGTCTGCTTTATCGCCTGATGACGAAAGGCCCCTATTTCATTATAATTGCCATTATAATCGCGCAGTTTTTCGCCTATGGCGGACTTATCTTTAAAAGCCGTTTGTCCTTTGCCATCGAAGAATCCTTGTGGTCATTAGGTTTTTTTGCGATCCTCCCAATAGCGCTGGTGCAATGGAAACGGCTGTGGCCAATGAAGTCGCCCGAGTTTAAAACTCTACGCATTGTCTCTATGTTAGTTGCTATCTGGTGCATCATCTACTGTACCTATGCATTGGTCTTTCACCTGCCTGCAGAGTACTGGGCTAAAGCCTTTGAGCAGATGCGAACCAATATACCTGAACTCAAATCAGGCTGGTCAGCGGTTTCTGATTCCTTTTACAAAGTGAATGTAACTCATCGCTTCAGCGACTGGGGTATAGGTTTTTTCATCTGGCATTCATCCTATTTTACGATTTGTGTATGGTTATCGCTGATGTTGATGCGTGCACCCCGCAAGAAGATTACCTGATTTTTTGCTGTGATCGTTACGAGAGAAGTGACATGATAATGGGTGATGTTGTTTTAGCAGCTATACTTTATGGCCACTATCAAGGGCTTATAAAATATAGACAAGAATATGATAATTATCTCAATAACAGTAACCGGGACATCGATCTCAGACGTCCTGTCTTCGATCGCCTTGTTGCTGAACAGCGCGCCGCCTTCATATAACCCGGGGCATAAGCGGCGCTCCCTGCGGTCGCTTGGCCTGCGGCAAATTATCACCTCCGCTGCGCTACGGTGAAAACTTCTTATGCCCCGGGAACGATATACGCTACGCGAGCACTATCAGCGCATCGACTGCAACCGGTTCCGAACCGCTGATAATCAGCGGATTGATGTCGATTTCGGCTATCTCCGGATGCAGCAGCGGCAAAAAACCCAACCGCTGGAGAATCGACGCAAGCTTATCGCGATTGACCGCGGGCATGCCCCGGTAGGCGCCGAGAAGCTGTGCCGACTTAATATCATCGAGCATCTCCTCCGCCTCCGGGAGGGAGAGGGGCGCACACCTGAAGCAGGTGTCCCGCAGCGACTCGGTGAAAATGCCCCCGAGGCCGAAGAGAACAGCGGGAGCGAAGCCGGGATAACGGGTCATCCCTGCCATAAACTCACGGACCCCCGATACCATGCTGTACACGATAACTCCGGTGTCCCCCCCTGCAATACTCCTGATATCTCTGAAAGCGCCCATCGCGCCGTCGATGTCCTGTATGTTCAGCCGGACCAGTCCCCGTTCGCTCTTGTGAAGAATCCCGGGATTACAGGCCTTCATCACCAGCGGGTAGTCCATATCCTTCACCGCTTCCGACAGCTTATCCTCGGTGCCAATGAGCCGCTCGTCGGTTACCGGTATACCATAGCAGGCGAGAAACTTCTTTGCGCTGAACTCATCCAGCGCGGAAAGTCCCCGTTTACGAGCTTCTTCCAGAATCTGCCGTGCCTGTGAAGAGACCGCGGGCATTTCAGGAGCCCCATACGGTTTCCGCATGGCAACCTCCCGGTACCGCAGAAGAGAGACCATGGTACGGGCAGCTTTCTCCGGCGAGTCGCAGACGGGAATGTTATGATCCTCGAAAGCGGTGGTTAAATCATCATCGCGGTCGAAAAACGATGAGAGAACCAGGGGTATCCCGTAGGTGAAAGGCAGAGAGAAGGGAACGGGGGAGATGTCTCCCAGAAGACCGATCATGTCATCAATGGAAGTGTTGTTCATCAAGTCAGCAAAATGCTCGTGCTTATAGATGATAAAGCCGGAGCGCATGGCACCGTGAAGCACGACACCGTCCACCTCGCCGCTCTGCATAACCAGCTTGGGAACCTTATCGGTTATAGTATCAGCATTAATGACAAAGGTGAGATCCACCGGATTCCCGCTGGGCGCATGGGGCGGCAGCAGCGGTTTTATCTTCTCCTGAAGCATCGGTGAAAATTCCGGCAACTGAAACCCTCCCTGCTCACAGACATGGGCCATGGCAGTGCCCGGACCGCCCGAATTGGTTATTATCCCGATGCGGTTCCCCTTCAGGGGGGGTTGCGTGGCCAGGGCCCAGCCGTGCAGATAGAGATCCTCCACGGAGTGCATCCGTATAATGCCGGCCTGTTTAAAAAGGCCTTCATAGAGATAATCGGGACCCGCCATGGCACCGGTATGGCTCAATCCTGCACGGGCACCGGCGCTGCTGCCCCCCACATACTGCGCGATGATCGGCTTGTGCGGAGTGATTCTCCGTGCCGTCTCAAGAAATCGCGGAACATCCCGGATCCCCTCGATATAAAGGGCTATAGCCCTGGTCTGTTCATCTTCACCGAGATACTCCATCGCATCGATAATACTCATGTTGGCTTCATTGCCGGTGCTTATCGCCTTGCTCAGGCATATACCTCTTTTGCCCAGATAGGGGAAGGTCTGTGTTACATAGGTGCCGCTCTGCGAGGCGATACCGAGCATGCCCGGTTTGAATTTGATCGGCATTACGGTGGTGTTGAGGGGCAATTCGGTATTGAGGATTCCCATACAGTTCGGGCCCACAAAGCGGATGCCATACTTCTGTGCTATCTGATTGAGCCGTTCCTCCTCCCTTTTACCCTCATCGCCAATCTCTTTGAAGCCGGCGGTGATTACAATGATCCGTTTCGTTCCAATCTCGCCGAACTCCTCCATGAGGCCGGGCACCAGTTCAGCCGGAACGACAAACAGGGCGAGATCCGGCGCCTCAGGCAGATCCGCCACCGTTCGGTAGGCCTTGAGTCCCAGCACGGAATCATCTTTGGGGTGTATCGGATACAGTGCGCCCGGAAACCCGTCCTTAATAATACTGAGGATGTTCAGGGTTCCCATTTTCATGGGATTATTGCCTGCGCCGACCGTGGCAATGGAACGCGGATTCATCAACTGGTGGAATGGATTCTCGGTCATAGATACTCCCTTTCAAATAATGAATTTTTTTTACTGTCTACAGGTGCTCATATCAACAACGAATCGTACTGCCCAGGAGCGACAGTGCCGATTGCTCTTCTCAACCGATTACGATTCGACCTCTTTATCACGTTGACATGCTTCCTGTGACCATTTTTTGTATTTATAAAAAATGGTTCAACATAGATTTTAGTTATTTCTCATAATTTTTACATCAGGAGGATCCCGATGGTATTCCTGCCGATATACCCTCTCTTCTGCTGTTTTGGCAATTGTTCCGAATTAATAGTTGTTTTTCATTCTCTCGAACCACATAATTATTCGAGAGTACTATATCAGTATTTTACTTCCGAGGAGATCTTCTCATGAATATTTATATAGGGAACATCAACTATGAGGCCACCGAAGAGGATTTGACGAGCCTTTTCCAGCAATTCGGCACGGTGGATTCCGTGAAGATTGTAGTTGACCGGCATACCGATCAATCAAAGGGATTCGGATTTATTGAAATGCCAAAGGATTCCGATGCCGAAACAGCTATTTCATCACTGAACAACACAGAGTTTATGGGGCGAACCATAAAGGTCAACAGGGCACAAGAAAGAAGATAGAGAGTACCCCCTTTCTACAGAAATCCTCTGCAGACTTTGCCATGCAAGCGGCTGACACGCGATAAGAGGAACTTCCCCTGAAAATGTTTCCTGAAAATACCGGTCCCGGCGACGGGGGGGGGTGACACGGCTGCTGGAAAAAGGAGCGTTCGATGCCTTTGCGAATCACCATTCGACTCAACTCATCAGGGGAGCTGCCCCTGTCTCTCATTCAGGCAGGTGATCCCTCTTCGCTCCCCGATTCCTGCCGCTGAATCCACTTGAGTATGCGATCGACGAAGGAGGCGCGATCCCGTTCGAGCAGAATAGCATGATAACAGTCACTGCACCGAACGAGCGTGAGGTTGGGTGAATCCCGGTATATCGATGTAAAGAGCGCTTCTATCCGCTGCACATCAAGGATTACATCCTCATCAGCGAGAAGCAGGAGCGACGGGATATCCCGAATGATATGGGTATATTCGAGGAATCTCTTCCGGGCCCGGAGAAACGCTCCCACGAAGCCGAGACGCACGCCGAAGAGGGTTCTCCTGCTCTCATCGGCAAGCATTCGTGCAATCTGCTCCTCGTGGGTGAGCCGATAGAAGTTCTCCTCCTTATCGGGAACGAGAAGCTGTGGGGCCAGCATCGACAAGACTGGCAGTATGAATCGCAGAAACGGATTGAGCTTCATCTCCAGGAGCGGCGATGTGAGAACAAGACCCCGGATGGGGAATCGTGTATCCTCGGCGGTTCTGAGCGCAACAAGCCCACCGGTGCTGTGGCCGATGAGATAGGGTGTGCTCTCTTTCAAAAAGCTGGTGATAAATCTCTTCAGATCCTTCACGTAAAGCTCAAAATCACTGATATACTTATGCGCGCCACTCGATTCCCCGTGTCCCCGCAACTCGAGGGCATGCAAGGCAATACCCGCCCGTTCGAAAGCAGGATAAAGATGATCGTACATTTCGAGCCGCTCTCCCAGGCCATGGAGCAGAATTGCCGAAACTGATGAAGGCCGATTATTCAACCGGTAGCGGATGCTACTCCTGTCGGGATAGTCAAGGAATCCTTCTCTGATGCTCATCGCTCCCTCTTCACGAAAATGACCTGCCGCGCCGATTCACTCCCTGCGGGAATGAAACAAACCGGAAACACGGTTCCGCCACTACGCTCCCCCGTGCGCTTCCCTCACCGTAATCACAATCAGATCTCTTTTACAAGTAAAATATTGGCAGCGGGAGCCTGTTTTACATTGACAAAAGATTCGTTATTCCGTTACCTATCACTACATTTAATTTCAGTACGGCGCAAGGTGTATCATCGAACTCAGAGGAGAAGTCGTGATGAGCATGCCCGGCATCTGGGAAATTCTCATTATCGTCCTGATCATCATTGTCATATTCGGTGGCAACCGATCGATGTCGATTATTCGAAATCTCGGAAAAGAGGTCTTCGATCTGAAGAAGCTCAAGGATCTGGACGATCTTCGAAAGTAGCGATCCGAGACGAAGCCGGGGGAACCCGGTATTCTCCGAAATTCCTCAGGGTATAAAGACAGGCAGGGAGTACTGTTTCGTGGATATTTACAGAATTAAAGGCGGCACAAAATTACAGGGGGAAATCACCGTATCAGGCGCAAAAAATGCCGCGCTTCCTATTATCGTTGCAAGCCTGCTTGCAAATGGTGAGACCGTCCTGAAGAACATCCCCGCTCTCGTCGACGTCACAACAATGCTCAGGGTCATCGAATACCTCGGAGCAGAAACAGCATTCAACCAGGAGAAGAACGAGCTTGTAATCCGGGTGAACGCACTGAAGAATGCCGAGGTTCCCTATGAGCTTGTCAAGACGATGAGAGCCTCGATCTATGTCATGGGACCCCTCCTGGCCCGCATTGGCGAGGCCGATGTCTCGCTGCCGGGCGGATGCGCTATCGGAGAGCGGCCGGTGGACATTCATCTTGCCGGATTCGAGTCGCTCGGAGCCGTCATCGATATCGAGCACGGCTACATCAAGGCAAAGGCAAAAAAGCTCCGGGGAGCAAAATT
The DNA here is from genome assembly GCA_964652955.1 of uncultured Leptospirales bacterium. Taxonomy (GTDB): domain Bacteria; phylum Spirochaetota; class UBA4802; order UBA4802; family JAKQUI01; genus CAZZCF01. Next base: position 10,304 of record CAZZCF010000036.1, on the reverse strand, counting down.
CATACTGAAAAACATATCCGTGGGAGCAACGGCAAACATTATGATGGCTGCCGTGCTCGCCGAGGGTCAGACGATTATCGAAAACTGCGCGATGGAACCCGACATCGTCGATCTGGGAAATTTTCTCATTGCAATGGGCGCACGGATAGAGGGACTGGGAACCGAGCGTATAACGATAACCGGCGTCAGGGAGCTCAAACCGGTCACCTACTCAATCATGTCCGATAGAATCGAGGCAGGTACCTTCCTCATTGCGGGAGCTATCACCAGGGGCGAGATAACGCTGAACAATCTTGTTCCCGAACACATCACGGCAATCGTGCAGACGCTTGCCGAAATGGGATTTTCCATCGAAACGGGAAAGAACCGGGCCACCATAAAACCGACGAGAAAGCTGAAGGGAACGGTTATCCGGACTCTCCCCTATCCCGGCTTTCCAACCGATCTCCAGGCGCCCCTGATGGCGCTCATGTGCACCATTCCCGGGATCAGCGTTATTATTGAAACCATCTTCGAAAATCGCTTTACCCATGTCGGCGAATTGAGACGCATGGGAGCGGATATACTGGTCGAAGGAAACGTCGCCGTTGTCCGGGGAGGGAAGAAGCTCTCATCGGCAACGGTCATGATGTCCGATCTCAGAGCCGGCGCATCGCTGATCCTCGCCGCGCTCGCGACGAGGGGAACCACCGAGATACGAAGAATCTACCACTCCGATCGCGGGTATGAAAATTTATCTCAAAAGTTATCAAACATCGGTGCCGATATTATTAGGGTACGAGGAGGAAAACCCTGATATGCTGAGAGGAATATACAACAGCGCGAGCGGCATGATTGCGCAACAGGCACGCATCGATGTTATTGCGAACAATCTCGCCAACACCGATAAAACAGGATTCAAAAGAGATATGACCCTCTTCAAGGCGTTCCCGGACATGATCATCAGACGGCTCAATGATGACGGGCTCGGGATTACTCCCGCGGGTTCCTATGATACCATGCCCTATGTCGGCAAGCTCGGAACGGGCGTCGAGGTGAACGAGGTGTTTACGCAATTCTCGCAGGGCTCTCTGCAGCGCACGGAGAATCCCTTTGATCTCGCCCTCGAAGGGCAGGGTTTCTTCACCGTCAATACCGAACGGGGCGAGCGCTACACGAGAAACGGAACGTTCACCGTCAACCAGGAGGGCATTCTGGTCAATCATCTCGGATACCCGGTGCTCGGCGAAAACGGCGTCATCAGGGTTCAGCGGAACAACTTCATCATAAACGAGCGGGGCGAAATAATCGTCAATGCCGCCCTTTCACTCGAGCCGGAAGACATGATCGGGCTGACCTCAAATGACTGGGTAGAGCCCGTGGTTATTGACCGATTGAAGATTGTTGACTTTGAAAATATCCGCGAAATAAAAAAGGAGGGCGACTCGCTCTTCAGGGAAACCGAGTTCTCGGGACCTCCCCTGCCGCCCGGAGAGATAAAGATACTTCAGGGGTTTCTCGAAAAATCAAATGTGAATATCGTCAGAGAGATGGTCGATATGATCGAAGTTCAGAGAAGCTATGAAGCAAATCAGAAGAGCATTATCGCCCACGATCAGACCCTCGGACGGCTGATCAACGAGGTCGCGCGGTAGCTTCCGCCGCATCATCCCATCAGGAAGCATCTCCTTCCCGGTCATCACGATGATGCAAACTCACCGGCAGTCGGTATTAACGGAGCAGCGATTAATTCCCCTTCACAGATTTTCACATATGCTGAACCGGCAATCAGATGGCACACAAAACGATTCACCCTTAAAACTTCTTGATTTTTGTTCTCAGCCCTGCTAAACCTGAATCCAGTCACCTTCCCGTTCCCCGCGGGATCATCCGGTACGAGGACGCCGGGGATCTCGCACCGGGTACGAGATGGGTTCCCGTACCGAGAAGGAGATTACAGCGGGAACGCAGCGTCCACTTCACGAGAAGAGGTTCATTATGCCAGGAGAGTTGCTGAACACGAAAGAGGTTGCCCAGTACCTCGGCATACACGAGAAGCAGGTCTACGCCCTGATAAAATCGAAGAAGATACCCTGCACGCGAATCACCGGCAAATGGATCTTTCCCAAGAAGCTGATTGACGAATGGATTCTCTCCCATTCGAAGGAAGGGATGATTCAGGCACGACAGAAGAGCGCCAAGATCGCGGGAGCGCTCCTGGCAGCCGGCAGCAATGATCCGGTTCTGGATATGCTCCTGACGTTTATGAAAAAGAATCACCCGGAATTCTATATCTTCTCCTCCAGCACGGGCAGCACCGAGGGGCTCGTCGCTATCAGCAAGGGATACACGGATATTGCATGGACCCATCTCTTCGATCCCGAGACCGGACAGTACAATATACCCTTTATCGATAAATACCTTTCCGGCGTGAAAGTCGTCGTGGTGAACCTCTTCTACCGGGAGCTCGGGCTTGTCGTCTCACCGGACAATCCGTACGGCATCGAGCGCATCGCCGATCTCGGCAGGGAGCATGTCCGGCTGATCAACCGGCAGAAGGGATCGGGAACGAGAACGCTGCTGGATTATCATCTTCATCAACAGGGCATCGATCCCGAAACAATTCAGGGATACGAAAATGAGGTATACACGCATCTCGAGGTGGGGCTCTCGATTCTTGCGAACGAGGCCGATGCGGGCATTGCAACCGTTGCCGTGTCCCGGCTTTTCGGGCTTCCCTTCTTCCCCATTGTCAAGGAGAGCTTTGACATGGTGCTCAATCAGGAAACCTTTTTCTCGAAAAGCGTACAGACATTTATCGAATCGCTCGGCTCAGCCGAATTTCGCAGAAAGGTGAAACCCCTGGGCAATTATGATTTCGTTGATGCGGGAAAGATTATACATGCACGCTGATGCAATACTATCGGGAGGCAACCTTCAGCCGCGCTTTCAGCTTCTTCAATTCAACCTCGAGCTCAAAGAGATCCCACTCCTCACCCGCGGCGCGCCCCCGCGTCTCTGCTATCTGTTTCTGCAACGCTTCGCGCGAGAGATCCTCCTTCCTGAAGGCAGCCTCGGCAAGTACGATGAGCTCATTATTGCGTATTTCAACAAATCCACCCTCGATAGCGAAATAATCGGCTCGCTCTTTTGTTCTGAGCCGGGCCTCACCGAAACCGAGCTCAGCGATCAGGGGAGTGTGATTGTAGAGAAAACCCAGCTCTCCGTCGAAGGCCTGCACCACCAGAAAATCAGCTTCTCCCTCATAGATGACCCGCTCAGGGGTGAAAATATTGCATTTTATTTTTCTGGTCATATCTCACCGCGATTGCAATCGCTCTGCCTTTGCAACAGCATCCTCGATAGTGCCAACCATATAAAAAGCCTGTTCAGGCAGGTGATCATACTGACCGTCCACCAGCCCCCGGAAGCTGTTTATGGTATCCTCGAGCTTAACAAATTTTCCGGCAAGCCCGGTGAACTGCTCAGCCACAAAAAACGGCTGCGAGAGAAACCGCTCGATCTTGCGCGCCCGCTGCACGAGGAGCTTGTCCTCTTCTGAGAGCTCATCCATGCCGAGAATAGCGATAATGTCCTGGAGATCCTTATACCGCTGCAAAATCCGCTTTACCTCCATCGCCAGATTATAGTGCTCTTCACCGAGAAGATCAGGAGCAAGGAGGCGAGAGCTCGAATCGAGGGGATCCACGGCAGGATAAATACCCTTTTCAACAATCTGGCGGGAAAGCACGGTACTTGCATCGAGGTGTATAAATGCGGTTGCCGGAGCGGGGTCGGTCAGGTCATCGGCAGGAACATAAATCGCCTGCACCGAGGTAATCGAACCATGCTTGGTCGAGGTAATCCGTTCCTGCAACTCTCCCATCTCTGTTGCAAGCGTCGGCTGATATCCCACCGCCGAAGGCATGCGCCCCAGAAGGGCTGAAACTTCCGAGCCGGCCTGTGAAAACCGAAAGATGTTATCGATGAACAGGAGAACATCGCGCCCTGACATATCGCGAAAGTACTCGCACATGGTGAGAGCGCTCAATCCAACCCGCAGGCGGGCGCCGGGCGGTTCGTTCATCTGACCGTAGACGAGGCACGCCTTGCTGATAACACCGGACTCTTTCATCTCCAGCCAGAGGTCGTTTCCCTCTCTCGTCCGCTCACCGACCCCCGCGAAGACCGAATAGCCGCCGTGCTGCTTCGCAACATTATTTATCAATTCCATGATGATAACGGTTTTCCCGACACCGGCACCGCCGAAGAGGCCGGTTTTGCCCCCCCTGATATAGGGTGCAATGAGGTCAATAACCTTGATTCCCGTCTCGAATATCTCCGACTTCGGTTCGAGCTGTTCGAAGGTAGGAGGCTTCTGATGTATCGCTCTCCGTTCCTTCGTCTTGACCGGTTCACCCTTATCGATGGGCTCGCCGAGGAGATTGAATACGCGACCGAGGGTCTCCTCCCCCACCGGTACCATAATAGCCGAACCGGTATCGACGATCTCCGTTCCCCGCTGTATGCCATCGGTTGAATCGAAGGCAACAGCCCGCACCCGATTCCCCCCGAGATGCTGCTGCACCTCGCAGGTTATCTCATTTTTTTGCCCCATTACTTCGGTTTCAAGGGTGAGTGCATTGTGAATATCCGGAAGATTATCTTCGGGAAATTCGGCATCGAGCGTCGAACCGATAACCTGAACTACCTTCCCGACGTTCCGTCCCATTTCCAACTCCTTCTCATCTCTCACCAACGCAGTATATGCCGATCCAAGAGACTAAAATATTTAATGCGCATCAAATCTTCGAACGCGAAAGCTGCTCCTCCCTATTTCAGAGCGGAAGCGCCTCCCACAATCTCGGATATCTCCCTTGTTATCTTGGCCTGCCGTGCCCGGTGATAACCGAGGTTCAATTCGCGAATCATCTCAACTGCCGCATCGGTTGCATTCTTCATGGCAACCCGCCGTGCAAACTGTTCGGAGTAACTCGATTCTATCTGATACCGATAGAGCTGCACCTTGACAAAGAGCGGCAAGAGCGAAGAGAATATCCGATAGGGATTCGGTTCAAAAATGTACTGAACAAAGAACTCAGGTGCCACCTCGTCAAGAGCCCTCTCCTCGGGAACAATTGGAAGCAGTCTCGTGATAACCGCTTTTTGATTTGCAGAGGTAATGACCCTGGTATACGAAACATAAACTTCATCGACTTCACCGGCCACAAAGAGATCGATTAACTCATTCCCCAGTTTTGCCGCATCAGAGAAGGTGATCTTGTCATCCAGATTGAGCATCGATTTATACATCGGCTCGTTCAAAAACTTCAGATGACTGATGGCCTTTTTCCCGACAACGTACAGGGGAACTTCCAATCCCTCCTCGAGAGTCAGACGCTTTTTATACGCCAGGGAATTCTCAATGATGTTGTAATTATAGCCGCCGCACAACCCCCGGTTTCCCGTTATCATCAACAGCAGAATGCGCTGAGGAGCCGGGTGCTCTGTCACGAGCGGATTCATGATATTCTCAAGCCCGGACTCCCGCAGGTTATTGATGATCATGTTAAGCTTTTCCCAGTAGGGCTGTGACATCCGCAGCCGATCGCCCATTTTCTTCATCTTGGCCGTGGCGACCATCTCCATAGTCCTGGTTATCTTCTTGGTGCTCGAAATCGATTCAATGCGTTTTCGTATGTCTCGCTGTGTAGCCACTACATATACCCTTGCCAGAGCATGAAATTTCTCAACTCACATCGGCCTTTTTCTCATTGAGATAGCTCTCGACAAAATCGACGATAACCTTTCGCAAGGTATCTTCACTCTCCGCTGTCAGCTCGCCGGTGCCGGATATCTCCTGCAGAATTTTAGGATGCGCCTCACGCAGGAACTTGAGATATCCTTTCTCGAAATCCTTGATATCTTCAACGGGAACCGTATCGAGATACCCTTCCGTGCCCACAAAGATAATTGCCACCTGCTCGGCAACCGGAACCGGCTCATATTGTTTCTGCTTCAGAATCTCAATCAGTCGCTCACCACGGTCCAGTTGCTTCTGTGTCGCCGGATCAAGCTCGGTTCCCATCTGGGCAAATGCCTGGAGCTCCCTGTACTGCGCGAGATCGAGCCGCAGCGAGCCGGCGTACTTCTTCATCGCTCGTATCTGGGCGTTGCCACCCACTCGCGATACCGATATACCCACGTCAATGGCCGGCCGCACGCCTGAGGCGAAGAGGCCTGGCTGCAGGTAGATCTGGCCGTCGGTAATCGAAATAACATTGGTCGGGATGTACGCAGAAACCTCCCCCTCCTGCGTCTCGATTATCGGCAGCGCCGTGAGAGAGCCCCCTCCCAGCTCATCGGATAATTTCGCCGAACGCTCCAGGAGCCGCGAGTGGCAATAGAATATATCGCCCGGGTACGCCTCCCGGCCCGGCGGCCTCCGCAGGAGCAGGGAGAGCTGCCGATAGGCGCTCGCCTGCTTGGTAAGATCATCGTATATACAGAGCGTATGGCGCTTCTTTTCATACATGTAGTACTCGGCCATTGCACAGCCGGCATAGGGCGCGATATACTGAAGTGGAGCCGGTTCAGCCGCACTGGAAGAAACGACAATGGTGTACTCCATGGCTCCATGGTGTTCCAGCCGCTCCACGACGCCGGCTACCGTTGAAGCCTTCTGCCCGATTGCCACATAAATACAGACAACGTCTTCACCTTTCTGATTGATGATGGTATCGACGGCAATCGCCGTCTTCCCGGTCTTTCGGTCACCGATAATTAATTCACGCTGCCCCCGGCCGATAGGAGTCATTGAGTCAATCGCCTTGATGCCGGTCTGCAGCGGTTCCTTCACCGGCTGCCGATCGGCAATACCGGGCGCATTGAATTCCACCAGCCGTACCGAATCGTTATCGATGGGACCCTTCTCATCAATGGGAATGCCAAGCGGATTCACCACCCTCCCCAGCAACGCGTCGCCGACAGGAACGGCAAGCACCCGGTTCATCCTCTTGACCGTGTTTCCTTCTTTAACAGTTAAATAGTCGCCCAGCACAACCGCACCGATCGAGTCCTCCTCAAGATTAAACACGAGGCCGAATGCGCCGTTTTCAAACTCGAGCATTTCCCCCGCCATTGCATTCTCGAGGCCGTAAACACGTGCAATACCGTCCCCGACCTGAACCACCGTTCCCACTTCGCTGATATCAAGTTCAGAGGTATAACTCTCAATCTCCTTTTTGATGATTGAACGGATTTCTTCTGTCCTAATCTTCATAGGATGACTCACTCCTGAGCTTTCTTTGTAACAGACTATTGCCAAAACGATTGAGATCGCTCGCCAGGGAAGCATCAATAATAACATCGCCTATCTTGAGAACAATACCACCCAGAATTGATTCATCAATCTCCTCGATGAAAATGATCTCCTTCTGTAACTGGTTTTTCAGGATGCCGCGCAATTGTTCCAGGATGGTATTATCCAGCTTTACCGTCGATACCAGAACAACCTTCTGCCTGTTTTGCACCTCGTCAATAATATCGCGCAACGAGGCATATATATCTCCAATGATTGCCTGCCTTCCCTTATCGACCAGAACCTTCAATAAATTTATCAGGATGTCGGAGATATTCCCCTGAAAAACCCTGTCAAAAAATGCTCTTTTCGAATCGGGGGAGATCCCCGGCGAATTCAGATAGCGAAGGATATTCTTATCTTCTTCAATAATCCTGGAAACGGCTCCGAGCTCTTCCTCGAGAGCATTCAGGATACCGCGCTCCTGTCCGATATCGAGAAGAGCGCTCGCATAGACATGTGCGATCTTATTATGAGTCACTATTCCTCTGCAAATCTCCGTCGTTGCGTTCTAGCAAGTATGGGTGCCTCTCAAAATCAGGAGCTCCCCTGTTCTAAAATGATACCTCATTGAATCGGATACTGTACCCGCAGCGACACGATGCCGCGCATGCCAGCGCGCACAGAGTGTGCGAAAAAAAGCTGGCCACAGGAGCTTCACATCTCAATAAAAAGAAATCTCCCCCATCACTGCAAAGTCTGTATCTTCTTTATCGCCTCTTCGGCGATTGTTTTCTGATCTTCAGGATCGAGATTCTTCGCAATTATCTTCGAAGCTATCTCGGTCGAGAGCTTCACCAATTCCGACTTCAGTTCATCCAGTGCCTTGTCCTTGGCAAGATAGATTTCTCGCTTTGTCCGCTCGAACAATTCGCGGGCCTCGGCATTTGCCTTCTGTACAATCTCGTCCTTCAGTTTCTCCGCATCGGATTTTCCCCCGGCGATTATCTTCTGAGCCTCATCCTTTGCAGCTTCCATCACCTGCTGATGTTCGGCCAACAGGCGCTCATACTCGAGACGGTTGTACTCGGCACTCTCGATATCACTTCGTATCTTCTCCGCCCGCACGTCGAGGGCATCAACCAGCGGTTTCCAGGCCGCCCGCCACATGATGATCACCAGCACCAGAAAAGTAATGACGGTCCACAGCAGCAAGCCCGGATCAACTTTTAACAAACCTTCCCTTAAAACCTCCATGATGCCAACCCGTTCTCCTTCATCTCATCATGGCAGAGCCATCACGTATCTTCCCCGCGAAGGGCGAGCAGTATCTCCCGCTCCGAAGAGCATTCGAGCTCCCCCACACATATCTGTGGAAAAGCCCCGGACGTGTGCCCACAATCACGAGGGGTACCGGTTCCCTTTCTATCTTCCTTCCTCGACAGCCGGAACCTTCTCCACGGGAGCTTTCTCAACCGGAGCCGGTGCTTTCGTCGCAAGCATAAAGGTCACGACGAGGGCAAAAAAGGTGAATCCTTCAATAAGAGCAGCCGCAATGATCATAGCTGTTCTGATATCACCACCGGCTTCAGGCTGTCGAGCCATCCCCTCGAGCGCTGCGCTCGCGAGCTTGCCAATGCCCATTGCAGCACCGAAGACAATTAATCCCGCACCAAAACCCGCTGCGAGATACGAAACGCCTAAATATTCCATGATCTCCTCCGTAATGAATTATAATACAATGACATCCAGATCTTCCCGGCAATCATTATTAAAAAACAATTCCTTCAATAAGCATTCTACACGATTCCCCTGATCCCGTGCTCCCTCCTCTCGGCTCCGATCAGTGCGCATGCATCGATGCACCGATAAACATCGCGGAGAGCACGGTAAAAATATATGCCTGGATAAAGGCAACGAGCAGCTCCAGGAGATCTATCATCAAGGCTCCTGCCACCGAGCCAATGCCGATCCAGTAGTTCTTGAACATCATGACGAGATACAAAAAAATTATGATAACAACATGCCCGGCCGTCATATTGGCAAAGAGTCGAATGGTGAGCGCAAAGGGCTTGATACAGAGTCCCACTATCTCAATCGGAAACATGAGGGGTATAAGAAAACCGGGCACCCCCTGCGGCACCAGGCTTTTCCAGTAGCTGAAGATCCCCTGCTTGACCATTCCCACGCCGATAATGCCTATCAGCGTAAGCAGCGCGAGACCGGCGGTTACGGCAAGATTCCCCGTTGGCGTTGACATGCCAGGCACCAGGCCGAGCAGATTACAGAAGAGGATGAAGAAAAAGAGGGTGGAAAAATAGGGCATCGCTTTTTTGATATAGTGATGCTCGAAATTCGGTTCGACTATCTCATCGTGGATAAACCCGACGAGAGCCTCCCACAGATTAACCCATCGGGATCGCGAACCGTAGGGCGATCGCTGAACACGCCGTGCAACCGGGATGAAAATAATTAAACACAGGAAAGCGGCAAACCACATAACGAGCACGGCCTTTGTTAACCGCATATCGAATATGCCGAAAAGCTTCGTACTCAAATAGTGCTCATTTATCCGTGCGATGAATCCATAATCGACAACGTGATCCATTAAATGGTGTAAAACAACATCACTAATAGATTCCTCTTCACCGTGTCCGCCACCCGCTCGTATTACAAAGGTGCTCACAACATGGAACAGATGTTGCATACTCCACTCTCACCCCTCAATAGTATTTCCTCACACGCTCCCCCGAGATGCACATCATGCCTATAACCACTTCCTCCTCTTTGAGCTGTCTTCACCCTCCTCCCTCGATACCGAATCGAGAGACGAAAGACCTCGAATCAAGTTGTAGAACCCAGCCCCCATTCCAATTGCCGTCCCTGCAACAACGAACCACGGTGTTGTTTGATAATGTTGATCGAGCCTATGCCCGATATAGATAAAAATGAGAATTGTTAATGCTAACTGTAAGCCAATAGTAGAATAGACAAATAACGCTTTAAGCCCTTTATGCCGTGCCAA
>CAZZCF010000035.1:0-31870 GCA_964652955.1 uncultured Leptospirales bacterium | reverse complement strand
TACGGGAGATAGAATCTTCTCTCCCCAATGCAACCTTCGTCAGTGCTGACAAGGTCGTCTGGGAACAGCGCATGATAAAAACACCGTGGGAGATCGAGCTCATGCGCATTACATGCGAAAAAGCCGGACGGGTCCTGGAGCATGGCTGGCGAGCGATAAAACCGGGCAATACCGAACGCGATGTCCACCGTGCGCTCTGGGAGCAGTACGTCCGTGAGGATATGTACGATGCGATCGACATCACCAATGTTACCCTGTTCATGTGTGGATCCGATGCTCCCGGGAAGTGGCGGCTGGTCACCACCCCCTTCTATGATCGGGTCATCAGGGAGGGAGATCAGGGATTCTCCGACAGCGGTCCAACCTATAAGGGATACTGGACTGATTTTCAGCGATCCTTTTATGTGGGGAAGAAGCTTCCTCCGAAACTCGCCGATCTTTCGAAGTGGGGTCGCGATGCCTATCTCAATACCGTCAACAATATCTTCCCGGGAATGCGCGGCTGTGATGTTTTCGAACTGGCGAAAAAGGAAACCTACCGGCAGGACTGGAATCAAGCCGTCCCCATCGATTTTGTGGGACACGGAATAGGCCTCCTCAATCACGAGCAACCCTGGCTCTCACCGGATGATCTCACCGAGTTGAGACCGGGCATGGTGATATGCGTTGAGGTGGGGTGTTTCGGGGACGATCTTATCTTCTTCGGCAATATGCCCGAGGACATCTACGTCGTGACCGACACCGGACTTGAAAAGCTCGGTATCGATTTTCCGATCGATATCTGTCTCTGTGGATAGCTCCCGGATGTGCAGGGAGGCTTCGCCCGTTTCGTGCAGATGAACCTGCATCCGCGTCATGAATTGTGTGCTCTTTTTTTAAAGAAAAGTTCTTGTTGATGAGGTAAATGCTATGGCAACCCGGAACGCCTTTATCGATCACAACGAATCAGAATATCAAACGGGCGGAACGAGAGCGTGGATGATACTCATACTCCTGAGCCTGTCGTTTATGTTCGATTATATCGATCGAATGGTGATCGCCTCACTCCTCCCCTTTATCAAGCAGGACTACAACGTCTCCGATCGGATGCTCGGTGCTCTCACCGGCATCGTGTCCCTCTTTATTGCCCTCTTCGTCCTCCCCGTCTCACTGCTCGTCGACCGATGGAGCCGGCGCAAGATGGTCTCGCTGATGGTGCTCTTCTGGAGCCTGGCAACTCTGGCATGCGCCTTTGCGAAGGATTACAATCAACTCCTCATCGCCCGGGCTTTCACCGGTCTCGGTGAAGCGGGGTACGGACCGGCAGCTATCGCCATCATCGCTGCAGCCTTCCCCATGGAATCACGGGCGAAAGCTTCGGGTATTTTCGACGCTTTTGCGCCCATCGGTTCGGGTATCGGGTTTCTGTTGGGGGGGTATATCGGTCTTCACTACGGCTGGCGTCATGCGCTCGGCATCGTTGCTGTTCCGGGAATTATTCTGGCATGTATATACTGGTTCACCCCCGACTATAAAACGGTGCCGCTCGTTGAGCAGGGAGACAAATCTTCAACCGCTTTCTCCGGCCTCGGTGAATCCTTTAAAGGGCTCTTCAAGATACCGACACTCTGGTACGTCTATCTCGCCTTCGCAATGAACTTCGCAGTCAATACCCCGATGCTCACCTGGTTGCCATCATACTTCCACCGCTTTCACGGCATGGACGAGCAGCGGGCTGGCACCATGGCAGGAAGCCTCGCCCTGCTGATCCTCGTCGGGGCACCACTCGGCGGTTTTCTCGCTGACCGCTGGATGAGAACCCGTCGGAATGCCAGGCTTGTGCTCTCGGGCCTGACCTCACTCTCCTCAGCCGTCATTCTTCTCGCGGCGTTTCTCCTCCCCCACACGGTTGCTTTTGCACCGCTGCTTGTCTGCTTCGGCATTCTTTCGGTTGCTTTTCTCGCCCCCGGACAGGCGGTTATTCAGGATGTTGTCCATCCGGGTCTCAGAGCACTCGCCTACGGTATTAATGTGGTTATCCTCAACCTGCTGGGCGCCTCATGGTCCCCACTCTTCCTCGGTGAGCTGTCGGATCGCTTCGGCCTTGACACGGCATTTCTCTTCCTGCCGCTCTTCGGGGTGCTTGCCGGCATTCTCTTTCTCGTCGGTTCGAGAAAATATGAGCGCGATCTCGGAAGAGTCAAAAAAGTAATGCTGTTCGAGGAGAAAGTTTAGCACTCATTACCTCAGGCGGCAAAGGTCAGCTTGGTCCCCGACATATTGACGATGAATCCATCGGGCATCGCCTTTTCTATTTCGAGAATTGCATTCCGTCCCGTACAGTGGGTCGGGATCACGTATGTCGGATTTATCTCCTTGAGCCCCTTAACGGTTGGCGGGATGACCGGAGCGAGAGTTGGACCGGAGAGGTGGAACCCCCCCATAACCGCATGTATATTCTCAACACCGGCGACCTCCCTGGCATAGTGCACGGTATTGACGATGCCTGAATGCGCACAGCCGGAGAGCACCACGAGTCCTTTCCCCTTGAGATTGACCACCAGTGCAGTATCATCAAGAAAGTCTTCCTGCTTCTCCACACCATCATCCTGATAGAAAAGTCTCGGATCTCCCTTCTCGAAATCCGTTTTTCTCGGTATCTCTCCTAAAAAGAGCACATCGCCATCAAGAAGCTTGTAGGGATCCTTCGTCGTGACAATTTTGAGGCCAGCCTCCTCGGCTTTCTCCCGCGTAAAGGGGGGAAATAGTACCTTAATCTCCTCGGTTATCTTCATGTATCGCGGATTTCGAAAGGCCTCAGGATGGACAATCAACTCGAGCCCCTTCTTCCCGACCCGCTTCATGAGCTCTTTCATGCCACCGACGTGATCGAGATGCCCGTGAGAGAGCGCGGTTGTTTCAATGCTGCTCAAATCCAGGCTCAGCGCATCGGCATTGAATGCCGCACCCTGTTCAGAAAAACCAAAGTCGAAGAGCATGCTCCGCGCCGCCTCACCTTTCGTCACCGTTACCACCGCAGAAAAGCCATGCTCGGCCAGGATAGAGTTCTTCACCTCCATATCCTTGAGCGGCATTGCCCGCGTAACGATTTCAGTGTTATCCAAGGAGGTGAGATCAACATAATTATCCTGTAGTGTCAGGATCTCAATTTTATCAACTTCATTTATTGACACAGTCATAACGCCCCCTTCTCTCTGTTAATATTGTAAGAGTCTTTACGACCTTTAAAACGAGCTTTTATACTCCCCTAATATATTGTAAAAGTCAAGAGAAAAGCTATTGAGAAATTACTCCGCGATCTGCCAGGTTATGAAAGAGGAATCCCCGTACCTCGACAAGATCCCCATAGCAGTTTACCAAATATTTTTCATCTGAGATATGCAGCATCCATCGGCGGTTATTTTCTTTGAGCCTCTGTGGTTTTATACATATATCTCTACCATTTTACTATGCAGAATCGAGCAATTAATCAAAAGGGGGAGGATATATATCCTCCCCCCGTGAACGCTGTGAGATATTTTTATCCCCTTAACTCACTTTGCGTTCGTCGTCATCAACAACCTCATAATCGGCATCGTATACCTTCTCACCGGTTTCCGCACCACCGTACTGATATGCATCAGCATTATCTTCAGCAGACGCTGTATTATGCGTTGCATGTTCAGCACCGGCATTCATCTTCCCGGCAAGTGATTGAGCAGCCTGCTCAAGAGACGATCGTGCATTTCGAATTGCCATCAGATCATCCGATTCAATCGCTCTCTTCAGATTGCTGATGGCTGACTCAACCGACACCCGATCAGACGAATCAATATCACCGCTCTGCATCATCTTTTCCGTCGCATAAATCGCACTGTCAGCTTCATTCTTCGCTTCGATGAGTTCACGCAGCTTCCGATCTTCTTCAGAATTCACCTCGGCATCATCGACCATTCTCCTGATATCATCCTCGGAGAGGCCACTTGAAGACTCAATCCGTATCTTCTGCTCTTTGCCGGTACCGAGATCCTTCGCTGACACATTGACAATGCCATTCGCGTCGATATCGAAGGTAACCTCTATCTGCGGGAGCCCCCGCGGTGCCGGCGAAATACCGACGAGCTCAAAACGACCGAGTGTCCTGTTCTGTGCGGCGAGCTCTCGCTCCCCCTGAAGAACATGCACCGAAACGGCCGGTTGATTATCCTCAGCGGTCGTAAAGATCTGGCTCTTCTTCGTCGGAATGGTAGTATTCCGCTCGATAAGCCGTGTCATGACACCACCGAGTGTTTCAATACCCAGCGACAGCGGAGTCACATCGAGGAGCAGAACATCATCAACATCACCGGCAAGCACACCGCCCTGTATGGCGGCGCCGAGCGCCACAACCTCATCGGGATTCACTCCCCGGTGCGGCTCCCGACCGAATATCCTCTTGACGAGATCCTGGACGAGCGGTATTCTCGTCGAACCACCCACCAGTATTACCTCATCGATCTCGCCCGGATTCAAGCCGGCATCCTCGAGCGCCCGCGTACAGGGTCCCTTGGTCGACTCAACCAGGTCAGCAATGAGCTGCTCGAACTTCGATCGGTTCATCGTAAGGAGCATATGCTTCGGGCCGCTCTGATCGGCGGTAAGGAACGGAACATTAACGTCAGACTGCATCTTGCTTGACAGTTCTATCTTCGCCTTCTCTGCTGCCTCCTTGAGGCGCTGCAATGCCATCTTATCGCCGGAGACATCGATTCCCGTTTGCTTCTTGAACTCCTGAATGAACCATTCCATCACCCGCTGGTCGAAATCGTCACCACCGAGATGCGTATCACCATTCGTCGCTTTTACCTCGAAGACGCCATCGCCAAGCTCGAGAATCGAAATATCAAACGTCCCTCCACCGAGGTCGTATACGGCAATTCTCTTACTCGCCTTATTCTTATCAAGACCATAGGCAAGCGCAGCCGCAGTCGGCTCATTGATAATCCGCTCAACTTCAAGACCCGCGATGCGTCCCGCATCCTTCGTGGCCTGTCTCTGCTCATCATTGAAGTACGCCGGAACCGTAATAACCGCCTTTGTTATCGGCTCTCCCAGGTAATCCTCGGCGGTCTGCTTCATTTTCTGCAGAATCCTCGCCGATATCTCCTGCGGGGTAAATTCACCCGCATTCGTCTTTACGGTTACACCACCCTTTCCGTCATCACTGACCGTGTATGAGACTGTTTTACTCTCATTCTGAACTTCGCCGTATCGACGTCCCATGAACCGCTTTATCGATCGGATGGTGTTTTCAGGATTCGTAATAACCTGATTTTTAGCAACCTGACCGACTAATCGCTCCCCCTTGTCGGTGAAGGCCACTATTGAGGGAGTTGTTCGCTGCCCTTCAGCGTTCTGAATGACAACCGGCTCACCTTCAGACATAACGGATACAACTGAATTCGTTGTTCCGAGGTCTATTCCTATAATCTTACTCATGGTATCCTCCTGTTTTCAATTTGCATGTAAAATATTCATAAATAAGAACAATCTTCTCTTGTAGTTACATTGAAAGTCATTCTGCGCCCTACAATCCTCCCCGCTCATCACAATGTTTAACGGGAAAACAGCCATGTTGATGATAGCTGTTTCCCCGTTCACCCGTCAGCGGGTATTAGTGAACGCTTATCTCGATTTTCCTCGGTTTGACCTCCTCCTTCTTGGGAAGGTGAATAGTCAGAACACCATCCTCGACTCCTGCCGATATCCTCTCGCCATCAATATCGTTTCCCACTCTGAAACGTCTCTGATAATTGTGCAGTCGGTACTCGCTGTATTTCAGATCATCCCTGTTATACTCACTTTCATCGATCGTTCCGCTTATCATGAGCTCACCTTTATCGAGCGTCACTGCAATATGTTCTCTATCCACAGCCGGCATATCCGCATGCACCACATACCCTTCTTCAGTCTCATAAATATCAACAGGGGGCATGATTACGCGTTCAACTTTATGATTTGTATTCTTCTGTGCTTCAGCCATGACAGCACCTCCTCTTACTGTATCTCAATCTTCTTCGGTTTTGCTTCTTCGCTTTTGTTCAGCGTAACAACCAATACGCCATCCTTCATCGAAGCTGAAATACTTTCACGATTGACGCCGCGCGGCAGCCGGAATGTTCTCTTGTAGGTACCGAAATCCCGCTCATCGCGAAAATAGTTCTTTTCAGCATCCCGATCTCTTCTTCCTTCAATAACAAGGCTACCGTCAATTAATTCCACGTTGACATCATCTGCTTTTAATCCCGGTAATAAGGCGTGTATTTCAAAAGTATTATCCTTTTCATAGAGATTTATACGAGGATAATCCGACATATATTCACTAACCGGAAAACCACAGAAAAAGTCGTTCAAAACATCATAAGTAGTGTACATGATATTACCTCCATAATGAATTATATTCATTATTGTTAGCACTCATATGAAGTGAGTGCTAATTTTATATTAATAAAATACAACCAATATAAACAAACGTCAAGTATCAGGGAGATTTTTTTGATTAATTTCGATGAAAATTATACATTATCTGTAAATTGTTTATTGAAATGGGGTTTTTCTGTTTATTTAATATTAATTTCAAATATTTGAATACAATTGAGCCGAATCAATGAGACTTCGTGCACCTGTGAATTATTTATTTATCGCCTAATACCAAATGCCACCGATTAGCCATCTCGGCACTCTTTGAATAACTGAATAGCTATCCGGTAAAAGGCTCAAATCCGGTTTCGGAATATGATATTCTTCGAATCCATAGGTGAATTCGCCAGTGCCCTCTCGACTTGTAGTTCCCCTTTAAGCGTCGGTATGGTCGAAATCGAATAATATGAATCTCTGGAAACAGGAAATTTCTGTCCGGAGCTTGTTACGATAATCAGCCTCAACAGCGAACAGGGATTACTCCTCACGGCCGTTCGGCAACCGTTATAAAAAGTGACATTCTGTTCCTGTTTCTCCAGACAACGATCTCCAGCGTCTTGCCGATAGGCGTTTTCTCAACCACCGCGACGAGATCTTGAAAATTCCCAATCTCCTTTCCACCGGCACGGATGATAACATCACCAACACGAATGCCACCACGCGCGGCCGGGCTTTTCTCCACAACTGCTCCAACGAGCGCACCCTCGGTTGAATCCAGGCCGAGCTGTTTTGCATACTGTTCTGTAAGAGGAACAATGCTTACACCGATATATCCCCGCTGTATCTTCTTGTACTTCTTCAACTGTGCGAGCACCGCCTTCGCGCTGTTGATCGGAATGGCAAATCCGATACCCAGACTGCCGCCTGTCCGCGAATAGATCATTCTGTTTATACCGATGACCTCACCATTAATATTAATAAGCGGACCGCCGGAATTGCCCGGATTAATCGAAGCATCGGTCTGAATATGCGATTGTGACCTGCCCATGAGATCGACATCCTTTCTCCCCGTTGCGCTGATGACACCAACGGTAAAGGTCTTATCCAGTCCAAACGGATTGCCAATGGCAATTGCCCAATCGCCAACCCGAACAGCATCTGAATCGCCGAGGAATGCCGGTTTCAGTTTCTCATCCGGTTCTATCTTCAGAAGGGCGATATCGGTATACTCGTCCGAACCAACGACCTTCGCATCGTATACCTTTTCATTAATCTTTACCTTAACCCTGTCAACACGAGCAACAACATGATGATTGGTGCAGATATACCCATCTTCGGAAAGAATAAATCCCGTTCCAAGTCCCGTGCGTTTTTGCGTCCTTGATTGAGGCTGCTTCGGCATGCCAAAGAAGTCCCTGAAGAAGGGATCATTGAAAAAAGGGTGCTGCGGCAGCTTTACCGTCTGCTCCGTGCTGATGAACACGACCCGATCGCTGTACAACTCAAATATCTCACGAAATGACGTCTGAACATCCCACGCTTTCGCCACCTCGTCATTCTTCTTGAGGGGTGATTCCTCCTTTGAGCCGAAAACCGACTCGTCGCCTCTACCGTCGGTACTATACCACACGAACAGGATAATCGCTACGGTACATATTCCCAAATACAAAATCGATCTCGCACGCTTCCATGAATTCATAGAACTGTCCTCCGCTGAGAAATTATATTCCCGTTTTACTGTACAATATATCTTATTAGAACACCGTATCAGTATTTTGTTTCACCAATAAATATGCCGAATCGCCATACTGATAATCTGAGCCCCCTCTCGGCTCTGCTGAAAGGTGGTTCTTGTATGATGAGAGGTATTCCGCAGGAGTATAGCTGCTTCAGTCCGTTCTGGAAATTAACAGGATTTTGTTCGCTTAACAGTTACTCTGCCATTGTTTCTTTTAATAAAGCAGGTGCGGTTACCTATCACGCCGGGCGTGGCGCCCCATCCGATGGAGGAAAATACTCTCATCAGTCAAATACAATACTCGTAACATGGTGAATTCCTCTCACGATATCGTACTGTTGAACACGAGCACGTATCAATACATTACTGCTCGAAAGAGCAAATTCACTGAGATGAGGATGTTTTGACAGGTAAAGCTCTCGCATATCATCGGATACGTTTTCCATCTCAGCGATCCCCGAAACGGTTACCCCTATCGCTTCCTGCGTGTCGGATTGCTCATTTGATCTGTTATCAACAAAGAGTGAAATCCGTGCGTTTTTACGCATGTTGCTGTATTTTCTGGTTTCTCTTGGTGTCGTGAAAATGAAATATCTGAGATCATCCGTTACCGCAAAGGCGATCAGGTTGGTGCGCAGCTCATCTCCCCCGCCGGTTGCGAGAACTGCAAATTTCTGTTTTTGAAAGAGATCTCGCAACACCTCTCGTAATTCTTCTTTCATCGTTCCATCAATTCTTCACAGGTATTATTTTGTTCCCGGATATGTTCTATCATACCACCCTTCCGGCTTCTGTTCAAATGCATGCGCCCTGAATGCACGCTGCTCCCTGTCATTTGTTGCCGGAATCAGATCAAATTGAAAAACATCAAATAATGAGCAACAGCTTCTCGTTATGATTACGCAGCAAAATCCGTATCGGCGAGATCAAGGGAGATGAGATGCTCACAGGGCCTTGACTGTCATGCCTCCGTCAATGACAAGCACGTTCCCGGTGATAAACGATGCTTCTTCGGAGGCAAAAAAAACAACCGCACCTGCCACATCCTCGGGTATCCCCAGGCGGCGCATCGGAATTCCCCGTATCATCTTCTCACGGTATTTTTCATCCGATTCGAGGGGGGCGAGCATATCGGTCTGTATGGGGCCGGGACACAGAGCATTTACAGTAATGTTATACCGTGCCAGCCCGACAGCGTTTGACCGGGTCAAGCCGATGAGGCCGGCCTTCGAAGAGCCGTACACCGGCAGTAATCCGGAACCACGAATCCCTTCAACGGAGGAGATATTCACAATGCGACCGCGTTTGCTCTTTTTCAGATGAGGTACCGCCGCACGCGTAATCCTGATCACACCGATAAGGTTGATATTAAGCACCCGGGCCATATCCTCATCCCGCACCTGTTCGATGAAAGATGCCGAACCGATACCCGCATTGTTTACCAGCAGATCAATCCCACCAAACGTCGAAACGGTTTCGTTTACCATGCGGTCAACATCGCTCTGCAGTGAAACATCGGCCATGATAACATGAGACACCCCGCCGGCCTCCCGTATCAGCTCCCCTGTCTCTGCAACCCGCTCAGCATTGATATCAACGACGGCAACCGTGCAACCCGCCTGAGCGAGACGGAGGGAAATTGCCCGTCCTATCCCACCTCCTGCTCCCGTAATCAGAGACCGAACTCCCTTTAAATTAAACATGGCTAGTTCCCCTTGAGTTTCTCCTCGAATAGTTCCGGTGATATCGGCGGTGAAAAAAGGTACCCCTGAAATTGATCACAATCGTGGGCGAAGAGAAAATCGAACTGGTCCCTCGTTTCAACGCCCTCGGCAACAACCTTGAAACCGAGATTATGCGCCAGGTCGATAATTGTCCTCGCGATTGTTCCTGACATCTTATTGGCAGGGAGATCATCGACAAAGGATTTATCGATTTTAAGCGTATCGATAGGATAATCCTTGAGCTTGCTCAGCGACGAGTACCCGGTCCCGAAATCGTCGATGGAGATAGCAATTCCTCTCCGGTGCAGCTCATTAAGCTTGCGGATGCTCTCCTCCTCATTAATCATGATGCCGCTCTCGGTTATTTCCAGTTCCATCCATCTCGGTTCGAGACCGGTCTCCTCAAGGATACGTGCTATATTCTGAATCAGATCGGGCTGCTTGAACTGGAAGGGCGATAAATTTACTGCTACCCGTCTCGGCGAAAATCCCAGATCCTGCCAGCTCCGATTCTGCTCACATGCCCTGTGCAAAACGTAATAGCCGATATCAACGATAAAACCGCTCTTTTCAGCGAGGGGGATAAACTCGTCAGGAGGAATGAACCCTTCTTCCGGCGACTGCCATCGGATCAGAGACTCCATCCCTATAATGCTTCCAGCACGGTCCACCTTGGGTTGATAATAGAGGATAAAATGATTGTTTATCAGTGCAGACCGCATGCTCTTTTCACGCTTCAGTCGATTCATCATCTCCCTGTTCAGAAGGGCATCAAAATAGCGCGAGGTGTTTCTCCCCTGCTCCTTGGCTAAATACATTGCGGATGTGGAATTTTTCATCAGTAAATCCGCATTCGCACCATCATTGGGATAAAGGCAGAGCCCGATGCTCGAAGTTATCTCAAGTTGATTATCTTCTATCTGAAAGGGCTCCGAGAAGATCCGATGAGTCTTCAGCGTAATCGCATCGATCTTATCGAGGTTCGACATCTCCTGCGGACTTCCGATATCGCACAGAAGCACCATGAATTTATCCCCCTCAAATCGCGCTACCATATCTTTCCTGAAGTACATTCCCTTCAGCTCAGACGCAATCCGCTGCAGGAGCTTATCGCCCACCGCCATGCCGTACATATCGTTTATAATCTTGAACTGATCTATACCGATGCACATGACGGCAAAACGCTCTGAGCGCATGATCTCGGTTTGAATCCGATTTCTTAACATATCCTTGTTCGGTAGATCGGTCAGGGGATCATAGAACGTGAGTTTGAAGATGTGCTCCTCGGCCTCCTTCCGCTGCGTAATATCGATTATAACATATTCCACGATATTCTTATCCGCTCGCAGCTTCGCCGATATCTTAGCCCAGAATATCGAACCATCCATGCGCTGAAACTGCACCTCCCTGTTATACACCTCTCCCTGAGAGGCAATCTCGCCGTGCACCTTTTCCTGGAGTGCGGAATCAACATACTTATCGTGAATGCTCTCTCCAAAGAATTCATATTTTGAGGAATAGCCGAATATCCTGAACCCCAGATCATTGGACGCAAAAACAATACCGGTTTGGAGATCGGCGGAAACCATTCCCACAAGCGCATTCTCATAAATCTCCCGGTACTTCTCTTCGCTTTTCCGAAGATCTCTCTCGGCCTGAACAATGTTGTTCACATCGATAGCGATGCCCCGGATCCTAATCTCATCAGAATCATGATACGCCGCAGAATAAATATCAACGGGCAGCACTTCTCCATCTTTTTTCAGCAAGCTGTATCGCTCGCCGGAAAACTGTTTCCCCTCCAGCGTTTCGGTAATCCGCCGAATCGCGCGGTCACGCTCAACAGGGATAAAAAGGTCAAAGGCATCCATTTCCAAAAACTCTTCCCTGGAGTACCCGAGCAGCTCAGTGGCCCGGCGATTCACAAAGGTAAATCGACCCGTGCTATAAAACTCAAAAACCATCTCCGGAAGCGATTCAACCATCTCCCGGTATTTTCGCTCGCTCTCCTCAAGGGCCTGCTCCGCTTTCTTACTGTCGGTGATATCACGAGAATTCAACACATAACACATGATCCTGTTCTGCTCATCCGCAATCCGCTTAACCGCGCTTTCGTGAAATCTCCACATCTCATCATTGTGCTGAATGCGAAATTCGGTATACATCAGATTCGAGAGAGGCGATCGTCCAATCAGAAGCTCTCTGATTATGTTCATATCTTCAGGATGAACATAGCTGAGGATATTGTCACCGGTGAGGTCAAGCGGATTAAATCCGAGAATTCTCACCACCGAGTCGCTCACATAGAGAATAGTCCCATCATTGGCGATAACCGAGATAATCTCGGTCGTGTTCTCAATAAGAAGCCGATAATGCTGCTCGGTCAGGAGGAGCGCTCTTCTGGTTCGCTTTATCTCACCGATATCCCTGATAAGTCCGATCGTTCCGATGAACGATCTATCGTCATCACCGGCATACTCATACAGCCCGATGGCTATCACCTCGCCGTCCATACAGATATCACCACGGAATCCCTCACGCGTTAATAACCGCACTCTGAGATTCCTGGTTATGCGGTTTCCCGTCCGCTTCTCGTCAAAGAGGAGCGGCATCTTTTCAACACCGGTAACGACTCCTTTCAATAGCGGGAGAACGGTGGAGCGCTGCACATTATTGATATCATCAGGATGAATGATTGCATTAAAGTGCCTCCCGATGAGATCGCGAGGAGTATATCCGAGCCGTTGTACGGCATCATTGATGTACGTGAAGTATCCATCCTCATCAATAATGTACACGATATCAGGGAGGCTCTGGATGAGCTCTCTATAGCTCTGTTCCTGTTTTTCCATTGTTATTCACGATCAATGCAGACTGCATTGCGAATCGGCTCCCGATCACACTTTCTCTCCCCACAGCACCACCCGGTGAACCAAACAGCCTGTTTCAGTACAGTGCATTCCCTCTAAAATGTCAAGTAAAGTAATCAGGGAGAGCGCTCGGCGATCTCACGTATCATCCGTTTGTGCATCGCATCATCGATAGGGAAGCGCGAGATGATAGCCATACCCAGCACCACAAAGACGAGGGGAATAATGCTCAGCAGTGCCTTAATTCCCATCAGTGCCTCCGGTCCCTGTTGTACATTGGGAACGTAGCCGACAAGATTTAAAACAACTCCGACGAGCATCCCCGGGACCGCTACCGAGAGCTTAAAGGCAAGCTGAAAAAAACCGTAGAGAATACCCTCTCGACGGAGTCCGGTCTTCCACTCAGAATATTCAACCGTATCGGGAATCATCGACCAGGGCGAAAGGAAAACCGTCGAGACGCCAACACCGAATGCCGTGAAAAACATCAGTGCGACGGGTATGCTCAAATCACCGAATATGAAAAAGGGGACCGAGAGGATCGAAAGAAATCCCATACCGAGGTTGTAGGCAACCTTTTTGCTCCATCGCCGCGAGCAGTACAAAAAGAGAGGAGTTGCGAGAATCGCCGTGCCCAGAAGAAGCAGAAATACAACAGGTACCATATGTTCGGCATGCAGATTATATTTCAGGAAATAGACAACCACGATGGTCATCAAATTTATGGCGACATTATTCATAAAGACGCCGGCAGCCAGTATCAGAAAGGGCTTATTGGAAATCACTATTTTAATATTCGAACGCAGAGAGGTTCTCGCGTTCCCCGGATTCGCAATCACGCCCCGCACTGAAAAGAAGGTTATCATGATGAAGAGAAAAACCACGGCACCGAATAAGATACCGACCCTGCGGAAGCCGATGACGCTATTCCCGTTCCCCAAGAGTTTGACCAGTGGAATGGTCGCGCCGGCCGAGATGAGTGTTCCGAGAATGGCAAATACCATACGATAGGCGCTCACGACCGAACGCTCATGGGAATCAGAGGTGATATCGGCAGTGAGCGATCCATAGGGTATCGTTATTATGGTCATCAGCGTACAGAAGAGCGTAAAGGTGCTGAAGGCATAGACAACGCGGATGGTTTCCTTTTCGATCGGCGGCGCCAGCAGCATGAGGGAAATGGACAAACCGACCGGGAATGCAAAGAGGATGAGAAAGGGTCGCTTATTCCCCCACCGACTTCGCGTATGATCGGTAATATAACCCATCAGCGGAGATATGGTGGCATCCCATATCTTTGCGAAGAAGATGATCATGCCCGCGGCAGCAGCCGATATCACAAATACATCGGTATAGAAATATATGAGAAAGAAAGCCGGTAGATTGAACGCCAGACTGTGGGCGAAGTCCCCGATGCCATAGCCCAGTTTCAATCCTGTGGAGACGCGTTGTGGCCTCTCGACCACCATGTGATCATCTTTAAATGACATGCTACCTTCACTATCATCCGTTCTCGTATAAACAAAACAATAGTTCAGAAAAGATGAACGGAATCATAAAGAAGAAACTATATCATCTCCAGCACCCGCTGAAGAATATCCTCATACTGATCGCCCGAGAAACAGTAACGCATCTCCGTAAAACGCTTTCTCAGGCGCGTCACCTCTTCCCGAACTCCCCTCTTCTCCCGAATCACATCACTGACGAGCTGAGCAAGCTCCCGAAAGTCCTCGGGTCCCATGCCGAAACGGGTCATCTCGGCAACGCCCATCCGAAGCGAGCCTGAAGCGGTGAAGCCCTCCTCCTCCGGCGTGGCCTGATAATTAACAATAATGTTATTCTCTTCAAGAAGCCGGGCTATCTCAGCCCCCTGTGAATAGCCGACCGTAACAATAACCTGATGCGTTTCGGTAAAGGAGCGGTTCGGGTCACCCGCGACACGCAGTCCGCACTCGTTCAGCGCGCGGGCAAAGGCCCGTGCATTCTCCAGCACACTTTTCTGATACTCATCTCTGAAGGCGTTCATTTCACAGGCAGCCAGCAGGAGTCCCAGCATTGTCCCCAGGTGATGGTTGCTCACACTGCCGGGAAAGGCTCTCCGCTCAACTGCTTCCCACAATGCAAATCGAGCATCCTTCTCCTCCCAGTTAGCCGCAACAATCCCCCGCTGCGTCCCGAAATAGGTCTTGTGCGTTGAGCCGGTTACCACATCCGCCCCTTCAATGAAGGGTTGCTGAAAATGAGGACCGACGAGACCCAGCACATGGGCCATATCATACATGATAAGGCAATCGAGATCGAACTCGTCAACCAGAGCGCGCATCTCGGCAACCGGTTCCCGGTACAGCATCATGCTCTTCCCAAGTATGATGAACTCCGGCCGAAAGCGCTCCACTATCTCCCGGCAGGCGGAAACATCGATGCGGTAGGGATCGTCTGCCATCACCGGGAAATTCACCACCGCCGGCTTGTCGGTTCTCGGGTCGATCGCGACGAAATCGCGCAGCGCACCCATGGGCTGAGAGCTCAGATGGCCACCCCGGATGATGTGATTGTTCAGTACCATGCCGATTCTCCGCTGTTCACTCTTTCGATCGGCGCGGTTGAGATAATCCACCAGAGCGCTGAAAAATGCCGCATTGGCCATCTGTCCCGAGATGAGCCGCGTTTCAACCAGCGCGCATCCCAGATAGGTGCGAAGCTCCCGCTTCAGCTGCCCCTCTACCTCTGCAATGAAATCGGTCCCCTGATAGTAGAAGACCTCGCTATCGGAGAATGCTTTCACCTTTCGGTGTTCGGCGTATCTTCCCACGGGATCCAGTATCGAAAGGAGCCTGGTAAGCGTTGAGGCGGTCATCTCCGAAGGGATGAGGTTCACGCATTCCCGCTGTCGCCATCGAGTGTTGTCAATTGCGTTATCGACCAGTGATCGAACATCCCCGAGCGAGCGTTCAGGTTCAGTTGCAGCAGCCCCGCGCCATACCTTATCATAGAGAATGGCACGGGCATAGGGCGGTGCCTCGCTCCTCAGATGATAAGGCACGATAATCGCTCTCACTCGCTCACCCCTGATTGCAATTGATACCTCGTCACCCTCTCGAAGGGTGCTGTCAAGGAGTGCCAGAGCGATAGCACGCATCCCCTTCTCTCCGGTGATCCTGGAAGAGATCCCTTCACCCGCAACGGTCCAGTAGGGAACCATGGTGCCGCTCGTGATGAAGCCCGCCTGCTCATTCTCATTGTAAACTTCATTTCCCGCGCGCCCGATGCCCTTTTCCATAATGGCAAGCGGCATAATCAACCGCGGGAGATCTTCGAGACGGGAGTAATCACCTTCCACTATTCTCTTCAGCGCGCGATGCTGTCTCGCAAGGGCTTCCCGACCGATGAAATCGCCCTTCAGTGGCGAGAAACTCACCGCAAAGCGGGACAGGTTCATCGCGAATACAGGTATCTCCTTTCCCTCCGGGTCCTCCCCCAATTCGTGACCATAGAGAGGCAACCCGGCTTCCAGCCTGAGCGTATCGCGCGCGCCCAGGCCAACCGGCCGGGCTCCCCGCTCCACGAGAAGATCCCAGATCATCTCAGCATCGTCTCTCCCGACAAAGAGCTCGAAGCAGATCGGCTCACCGGTATAACCGGTTCTGGCCAGGAGCACCATGGAACCATTCACGGTCACAATACTCAGGTAATTCCGCATCGGTTCCGGAAGCTGTCCCTCATGGATAATCTCTAACAGAATATCCTTTGCACGCGGTCCCTGCACGCTGATCATCGCACGTTCATCGGTGACATCGTCAATCAGGACATTACCGAAGGATCTCATGTGCGCCTGCAGATGCTCCCAGTCAATCTCCCGATTCGCTGCATTTACCACGAGCAGATACTCGTCAGGGAAGAAGCGATACAGATACGCATCGTCAATGGCCCCTCCCCGTTCATTGGGTATGATGGTATACTGGCTCTCACCGACCTCGAGTGCAGCTGCATTGTTGGAGAGGGTATACTGAAGAAAGGGGAGCGCATCCGCGCCGGAAATGCGAAATCGTCCCATATGGGAAACATCAAAAAGCCCCGCTCCCCGTCTGGTTTCGAGATGCTCCTGTATAATACCCGGCCGGTACTGAAGGGGCATCTCCCAGCCGCCGAAGGGAACCATTCTGGCTCCGTGATTCACATGACGGCTATACAGAACAGTCTTCCGTAGATCTTCCATCATTACATCCGGATCCTCTTTTTTTTCGATAACCGGTTCTCACTGCATTGATGTGATCGAGCAATACATATACGCCTCGAATCGGAGTGGAGTCAAACAGAAATTCGTTCAACTGAAATCAATGCACTTTTATAACTGACAGCATATTATTTCAATGAAATATTTTTTGTTCACAGAACAATCACGGATATATAGTATTCTGCGATCTTTTTATGAATCCGGCAGACAATTCGTCGACCGGATTCATCTTCGGGTATTCTATTCGGTAATTACTGGCAGCAGGATATGAGATACGCTCCCCCGCCCCCGGTACACCTCGACCGTCGGTGCTTCGGCAGGGATACGAGCAAAGTGATCGCTGTCGGCACAGGCAAAGGCAACGCGGATGCGGTGCCCCTTTCTGAAGAGGTATGATGTGGGCAGGAGATCGAAGATGAGCTGCGTCTTCTTGCCCGGAACGAGCTTCTTTTCATCAAGCTGCTTATAGGAATGATAGGGCACGAGATGTCGATAGGGTGGTTTCCCCAGGCTCAGATTCCGGTGCAGTGCCCGGAACATCCCCTCGGTGACATAGTGCACCGTGCCATCGGGAGCGACATCCTCGAGATACGCAAAGAAGGTGCCGTCATCGGCGGTGCTGCTCACATATACGGTTAGCACAGGATGGCCGGTAACCTCGGTATTTTCTTTGAGGGGCGATGAATCGTAGAGGAGGAGCTTTTTATCCTGCACAGCTCTATCCGGGTACTGCACAAAGCATCCGGTGAGAAGGGTATTCCACCGCGACTCGTCGCCGGTTCCGTGCGTGTAATCCGCCTTGTAGGTATCAACGCCATCGGTAGAGGGTGCCATGGTAAGCGTGTTATTTTCACCCAGATAGTATCTCCTCCTCCTGCATTCGGGAGGCCAGGTGTCGGCTCCCTTCCACTTCCCTTCGACCATGGTGAAGTAGTGCACCCGCTTCTCCTTCACTATGCCGGTGTCCTTACCCTTGAGATAGTAGTTGAAGAACTTCATCATCTCCGCCGTGTGATCGAACCGAGTCCTCCCCCCATTTGAGGGATCGGAACTGAACTGCCCTCCGTGCATCCACGGCCCGATAATGAGCTTGTTCCGATAATTGGTGAGCGTCAGAAACCGCTTGATCGCGGCATGATTGTATCCGCCGTCGAACCAGCCGCTGTAACTGTATATGGCTGTCCCGGAGCGGTCCATCTCATACTTATAGAGATAGGGGCTCAGCATCTCGACGGTGAGGTTCTTCTTGAGAACAGGATCTTTCACCGGGTCATCCTTGAAGGTGATGGAGAGGGCTGATTGATGCACATTCCAGTTCGTCTCATGATCCCGGATAGCGCCGGCCAGAAGGCTTCCATCCTCATCGGCATCAACCGGCCTGACCCCCTTCACCGCCAGGCTTCCCAGGAATCCCAGCCGCTCCTTCAGCCGGTCGGGGATCACATTGCAATCGAGGGTGCTGTTATAGAGATGCCACCCCTCCGTAAACCAGACCTGATGGATGCCGCCGGGAAAGGCGATATCGGTGTAGGCATCGTAGAGGGAGAAGCGCGGTATCGCCGCCTTGACCGCCGGATGCCGGTTCACCACGAGAAAATCGACTGTGGTGCCTGCATAGGAGACACCCGTTGAACCCACTTTCCCGTTCGACCAGGGCTGCGCGATAATCCAGTCCACGATCTCCGCACCATCCTTCGTCTCATCCACATACCAGGAGCAGGGCCTCCTGCCGTAAGATGCGCCGGAGCCGCGGGCATCGACGGCGATCCAGGCATATCCGCGCGTTACGAAATCTCTGATAATCTTCTTCGGCTTATCGAAGAAGATCGAAAATGGCCAGCGCAGCTCCGCAGAGCGCCAGTAGCGGGTCTGATGGAGAATGGCGGGAATTTTCGTATCATCGGGAAGCCCCTCGGGGAGATAGAGGTCGATGGCTATTTTAATACCGTCACGCATTGTGAGATAGATGGATTTTCGAATCACACCATCATATTCCGGCTCGCCGATATCGTAGGGAGCGGGTGCTGTCAGAGCAGCATCACCGGGTTTACTTACCTCGGGTATCTTCTTTCCGCAGCCGTACACTGTCGGCATCAGAACAATAATGACAATAAGAAAGAATCTTCTCGTACGGAAATCGAATCCTTTCCTGAATTTCGACATGCTTATCCTCCTCAACTTCATCTCTATATCATAACCACAGGAACACTATAGTAATCCGGATGCATCGTGTCAACCGCCATATAGCCGACATTGATAAAATTAAGGTTCATAGGGCAAAAATATGAGCTATGCAATAAAAGGATACTTCCAGAAGCTTCGTTTTTGTCGTGCCATAATGTTTTATTCCCTCAAAAAACCCACTTTTTCTTGACAATTTCTCATTAAACCTGTACATTGATTACTGGTAAGACCACCAGCCAGCAAATTGTAAACTATCATGAAAGAGCTGCTCACACCGATTAAATCAGAAAGCCTCGTCGATGTATTTATCTCCCGATTCGAGAGCCTCATACTCTCGGGAAAGCTCAGCATCGGGGAGAAGCTCCCCTCGGAGCGTGAGCTGGCACTGCAGCTCGGCGTCAGCCGGCCGGTCGTGCACGAGGGATTGCTCGATCTCGCCTCAAAAGGGCTCGTCTCCATAATCCCGCGGGTGGGTACCGTAGTCAACGATTACCGGAAGGAGGGCTCACTCGCGCTCCTTACCTCGCTGGTCAACTATCACAACGGGAAGCTCGAGCCGAAAATATTCGAAAGCTTACTGCGAATGCGCTTTCTCTTCGAGATGGAAACGGCGCGGCTTGCCGCGCGAAATCGAACGGAGGAACAGCTCGAAGATTTCAAGGAGATTCTCAGGGAGGAGGAATCGGTTGACCTGTACAACACCGAGAGGATTGCAGAAATCGACTTCACTTTCCATCATCTCATTGCCATGTCAACGGGGAATGTGATATATCCGCTTCTCATCAATTCATTCAAGCAGGTCTATATAAATCTCACCGGCCAGTTCTTCTCGATGACCGAGATGAGCCCCCAGGTTTTCACTTTTCACCGAAACCTGGTCGGCGCTATCGAGCAGCGGGATGAAGAGCTGGCGGTGAATATCATGAAAAATACGCTCGATCATGGCGAGAAATTTCTTAAAGTCCTGATCGATTATAACCTATAAAAGGAGGAAGCTATGAGCGTATCTGCAGCAGAAAATTATCATGACATGATAAAGAAACCCAAGGGACTCTCGCCGCGAATCAAATGGCTCAGGGATTACTACTTCGAGGGAGCCAAGCGGGCATGGAACAACGAGTTCACCCCCTGGACCACCGGCACGCCCTGGGATGTTCAGTTCAACGAAATCGTCTTCTATATCGTTCCCGAGACCTATGCCCTTTTACAGACATTGCGATCATCATTCAAAATGTCAGCACGAAAGGTGGCACTCCCCGAGGACTTCTGGTCCTGGAGCCTCCCCGAAAGGAGAGCCTGGTTTCTCAAGGAGGTCATGGTCAACTATGTCCCTCAGGAAATACTCCCCGGTGATCTCCTCGCCGGCGCGAGATTCAATGTTCAGACCTCGCTCTGCCTCAATAAGGAGGAAGCGAAGGCATACGATGATATGACCATCGGCAAAAATGGCGCCCGGGCGAAGATGAAGTGGTTTCACGATCACGGTTACGGAAATTCCGGGGCGACGAGCGGCCACATCATCCCGGGACATGAACGGGCGCTCACGATCGGATGGAAAGGTATCCATGCAGACCTTGAATCACGATATAATAATCTGATCGAAAAGGAACAGCAGGGACTGAAAGGAGCACAGCTCAGGGCGATGATGACTGCTGCAACTATGCCGCGCGATCTCGCCGCGCAGTATGCGAAACGCTGCAGAGAGCTCGCTTCCCAGGAGAGGGAAGCGATACGGAAAGAGGAGCTGGAGCAGATGGCCCAGAATCTCGATCGTGTCTCCTGGGAGCCCCCACAGACCTTCTGGGAGGCGGTGCAGGCGCTCTGGATAAACCATATGCTCATCATGAGCGATGAGAACTACCCCGGTGCGGGTACCTCCTTCGGAAGAATCGATCAGTATCTCTCCCCCTACTGGGAACGCTCACTGTCTGAAGGGATGGATCGGGAATTCGGCAAGGAGATACTGAAGTGCTTCTGGATTCACAGCAACACCGCCTATGATGCAATGATACGCAACGGCCCCGACGGCATCACGGCAGGGTTCGGACAGCTCATCACGCTCTCAGGCATGGGGAAAAATGGGAAGGATATGAGCAATGATCTCACCTTCGCCATGCTCGAGGTCATCGACGAGCTGACACCAATACTGGAGCCGAAGCCGAACGTCCGGCTGCACCGCAACAGTCCCGAAGAAATTCTTGATAAAGTTGTTGATATGATCTCATCGAGTCAGGGTGCTCCCTTTCTCCTCAACTGTGACGAGCGCTCAATGGCGGGAATGCTCGTCGAAGCCGAGCGGGCCGGCCTGGAACACCTCATTAATGAAGACAATGTACACGACTATGCTCCGGTCGGCTGTATGGAAAACACGATGGTCGGGAACGATCGCTCCGGAACCGTGGACAACAATGTCAACCTGCTCAAAGCCGTCGAGCTCGCCCTCACCGGCGGGAGGGACCTCCTCCCCTTTACCGATCCGATGTCCGGCAAAACCGAGAAGATCAAACAGGATGGACCGAAAACCGGAGATGCGACGACGTTTACGAGCTTTGACGAATTCTGGAAGGCTTATGCCAAACAGACGGAATATATCATTCGAAGATGCGTCGAGAACTATGAGAATTCCGAAAAGGTCCGTGCAAAGCTTTTCCGAACACCCTATCTCTCCTGTCTGGTCAAGGGATGCGCCGAGAAGGGATTGGATGTCACGCAGGGAGCAGCCGAGATCAGCTTCACCACAATGGAGGCGGTCACCTTCGGAACGACGGTGGATTCCCTCCTCGCCATCAAGTACCTGGTCTTCGACAAGAAGGAATGCACCATGAAAGAGCTGATACAGGCACTGAAGGATAACTGGGCAGGCCATGAGATACTTCAGGCGAAAGCGAAGAACCGGGCTCCCAAGTACGGCAGGGATGATACTGCGGCGGATGAGATGGCAAGAAAGGTCATGGAGATCTGGACAGAAGAAACCTGGAAATATAAGACGAAATCAACCGACAGGCAGTTCCGCCCTGGCATGCTCAGCTGGAACTACTGGGTGGGGGACGGATATATTCTTCCCGCCAGTCCGGACGGAAGGCCCAAGGGACAATTTCTCTCCAATGCCATATGCCCATCGAACGGTGCTGATATCAATGGTCCCACCGCGAATGCCAACTCTGTCGGCAAAGCGCTCGGCGGCAAAACTTCGGATGGGACGGGTGAGTGGACCGAATACCGCAACATGCTCCCCAACGGTGCAAGCCACACAATGACGTTCAATCCGTCCCTCATACGAGATCCCGAACATCGCGAGAAATTCAAATCATTCCTGAAGGGATACATTGAAAACGGCGGTTCCTCCCTTCAGATAAATATGCTCGATCCCGATATGCTCAAGAATGCACAGAAGCATCCGCAGGACTACCGACATCTCCTGGTACGTATTACCGGTTACAATGCCTATTTTGTCACTGTGGGAAGAGAGCTTCAGGATGAAGTTATCGCCCGACTGAGCCACAGCAGGCTTTAAGGAGGCACCCATGAGCACCGCAACCGACGCAAACATCATGACGGGAACTGTTCTCGACATACAGCGGATGTCAACCGAGGATGGGCCGGGTATTCGAACGACGGTGTTCATGAAAGGGTGTACTCTCAAATGTGCCTGGTGCCATAACCCAGAGAGCATCTCACCGAAACCGCAGATACAGTGGATAGGGGTTCGCTGCATCGGCTGCAAACGGTGCATTGAGGTGTGTCCGGTCGACGCTCTCACCTTCACCGCAAAGGGCATTTCAATAAACAGGGATATCTGCACGGGATGCGGCATCTGTACCGAAGAGTGTCCCTCCACTGCTATGGAGCTTCTGGGCGAGAAGTGGACCGTTGAGGATCTCTTCGCCGAAATTATAAAGGACCGGGCTTATTTCGAAAAATCCGGTGGAGGGATTACCATCGGTGGCGGTGAATCGACTCTGCAGGCTGACTTCATTGCCAGTCTCCTGAAGAGATTGAAGGAGACGGGAATACATACCGCAATTGACACCTGCGGACAGACAAAGAGGGAATCGCTCGATATGATTCTCCCCTACACCGATCTCATCCTCTATGACATTAAGGAGATTGATACCGAAAGGCACCGCGCATTTGCCGGAAGCGGTAATGAACGTATTCTCGAGAATCTCATCTACATCGACGAGTTTGTCAGGAGCCATGTGTATCCGAAGGAGATCTGGATCCGAACCCCGGTAATCCCCGGCGCAACGGATAGAGAGGAGAACATCAGAGGGATTGGCGCTTTTATCAGGGACAATCTCAGCGGGGCAGTCAGCCGCTGGGAGCTCCTCAGCTTCAATAATCTCTGCCGTGACAAATACCTTCGCCTGGGCATTGACTGGCAGTACAAGGACTCCGCGCTGTTAAGCAGGGAGACGATGGAGACCCTTACTGCGGTGGCACGGAATTACATCAATCCGGAGATTGTGCAGTGGAGCGGCTCCACCAGGGTCGAGGAAACGGATCGCCCCGAGGAGGAAGCGCAGAGCCGGATCAGGACTTCATGTTCAATCCCCGAGCCGCTCGGGTGAATAATCGTGCAATCAAGAATCAGATGTCATGAAAACGACCATATTATCTTACAACCGGGAGGAAGAAGATGAGCGATATTAAAAAGGCATTCAGTGATGACGATATCAGATCATTTGAGCCCAATGAGAAGATAGGACTTATCTCCTGTATCAATCCAGAAGGACTCCCCCATATCGCGCTTATCACCACCATGCAGGCGAAATCCCCAACCGAGCTCATCCTGGGCGAGTTCTCAAAGGGACTGAGCAAAGAGTACATTCAGAAGAATAATAATATCGCCTTCCTGATAATGACCCTTGATCGGAGCATGTGGCACGGTACAGCACGATGGACACATCTCCGCAAGGAGGGGCCCGATTATGAGAAGCTGAATAATACCCCCATGTTTCGCTACAACACCTACTTCGGAATCAATACCGTCCATTATCTCGATCTAATCGAGACGACGGAGCGTGAATCACTCCCCATGGGGAGCATCATATTCTCCGCTCTTCTCACCTCCTTTGCAAAAGGCGGCGCAAAAACCGGAACCGAGAGCCGCATTCTGAGCACCTTCGGCGAGAAGCTTTTCAATCAGCTCGATTCGCTGAAGTTCCTCTCCTATGTCGGAGACGACGGCTACCCGATCCTGTTCCCCCTCATTCAGTGCCAGGCAGCCGACAGCAGAAGGCTCGCATTTGCCACGGGCGCCTATCGGCAGGAAATCGAAGCAATTCCCGAAGGGAAACCGGTGGCCGTATTTGCCCTGACCATGAAAATGGAGGACATACTCATTCGGGGAACCTTTCGAGGCTTCAGCAGACATCGACTCGTCAATCTTGGTCTCGTCGATATCGATTGGGTATACAACTCCATGCCGCCTGCTCACCGGCAGATATATCCGGAAGTGGAAATACAGCCTGTTGTCAATTTTTAAACACAAGCGCATTCCATCTTTCGTCTGTGTGTATCCCGATGAGGAACGATCGTAAACGGTGATATATACACTTCACATGAGGATCGAGGCGGGTTATAAGAAATTATGCGTGAAAGCCTTTTTGTGTTATCGGTTTTTCTTAAAGATTGAAAAGTATTTTATGAGTATCACATAAAATAAAAACTGCCTAAAACGTTTAGACAGTTTAAAAAGATATTAATTCTCAGGGGATTTATTATACCACCTTCACAGAAACGGCGCGAGGTCCTTTATCACTATCCTCAATCTCGAACTCAACCTGATCGCCTTCATTGAGAGTGCGAAATCCCTCCCCCTGAATGCCGGTGTAGTGAACGAACACGTCATTACCATCATCCTGTGAAATAAACCCAAATCCCTTTTTGTTGTTAAACCATTTACATACTCCCCTCGGCATACGACGAACTCCTTAAAAAATGTTATAAAGTTAGAAAAAAACTGATAGGCAATCGTTTCCGGTTTACTTTATACACCCTTCTTCATTATCAGATGAGATATATAGACACGACAAAACCCCTGAAACGCGACTATCAGTATTTCGAATTTTCTTATTACACAAATTATTTTTTGTCAATAAATAAAAAAATATTTTTTTGCCTTTTTCATATCTGTTTTGAAAATGAAATATGTCGCATCTCCCTGTCTGCGAATGACAAGCACTGATACAATCCGGCACAATTTAGTTGTTGACGTGTTACCTCCGGGCTCGTAAGGTACACATCGTTATTATCTCCACCTGCCGATGTGGAGAGTTCCTCGTTTCCTGACCGTACTGCTGTACATTCATTCGTTATCAGAGAGAGAGTCCACACGAAATGTCATTACCGGTAACACAACCTTTTTATGAAAATATTTCAAACAGGCATCGGAACCTCAACAAGCTCGCGGATCAGGGGAAGAAGATTATCGGTTACTTCTGCACGTACACTCCCGTAGAAATCATCTATGCGTCAGGATTCCTACCCGTAAGAATTATGGGAGGAATTGATCGAATTGAAAAGGCCGACACCCTTACTCCCAACTTCATCTGTCCCTATGCACGGCAGGCCTTCGAGCAGGGACTGGGCGGCACCTATAAATATCTTTCAGGAATTGTACAGGGATACTCCTGTGATGTGACCTGCGGGCTCACTAATATCTGGGAGGATAATATCAGGGGTGACCTGTATCATCTCATACCGCTTCCCTACATCAACTCACCGGAAGCGCGTTCCTTCTTTCGAGCAGTCCTTTCAGAGCTCATCGAAAAGCTCGAGAAGGCGGGAGGGCGCTTTTCCGAAGAGCGTCTGGAGGATGCCCTGAATCTGTATCGGAGCATTCGCATCCTCGTGATCGAGCTCTATACCCTCCGCTACAACCGTCAACTCCCGATATCGGCATCCGAATTCCTGCATGTTATCCTGGCGGGTTTCATCACACCGCCAGAGGAGTATCTCGAAATGCTCAAGGCCTTGAAGAAGACGCTTGTCAGCATGCATGCCCCTCAAAGCGACGGGATACCGGTTCTGGTTTCGGGCAGTCTGATAGAGGAGCCGCGGATTCTCGAGGTGGTTGAGGAATCGGGCGGGACGGTGGTCGCTGATGATCTCTGTACCGGGTATCGCAATTTTCAACCACCCGACGGGAAAGGAGATAATCCGATCGATCGCCTCATCGATCGCATTATGAACCATTTCCCCTGCCCCAGCCGTTCGAGAGTGCAGGATCGGATTCCGCTCCTTCTTGACCTGCTCAAGAAATCCGGCGCACGGGGAATCCTCTTTATCTTCCAGAAGTTCTGCACGCCCCATCTCGCCGATCACCCGATACTGATCGAGGAATTCAGAAAAATGGATATCCCGAGCCTCATGTTCGAGATGGAGGAAACCGGCATCATGGAGGGGCAGTTGAGAACCAGAGTGGAAGGATTCTTCGAGATGCTGAGGTAGTTCTATGGAAAAGACCGCAAAGTCCAAAAAGAGACTCAACACCGCAAAGGATCTTTCGCGTATCGTCGCCGAGTACTATCAGGAATGTCACGAGGCAAAGGCCAGCGGAAAACCGGTGGGCTGGATGCCGCCCATGAACGGCGTCATCGAAATGTTCTACGCTATGGATCTGCAGCCGGTCTTTCCCGAAAACTGGTCCCCGGTTTGCGCCGCCTTCGGCCTCACCCCGCATAACTTCGAGGTTTCCGAGAAAATGGGATACTCGAGTGATCTCTGCGGCTACCTGAGAAATATTACCGGTTATGCCTACGGCATGATGGGCGAAAAGGATATTCCCCTCGGCGGCCTTCCCGAGCCCGATATACTCTTCACGCCCTTCGGGGGATGCATCCCCGTCATGAAGATATTCCAGATCCTGGAGCGGCGGTTTCCCCGGGCACATGTCTTCACTCCCGAGCTCCCGCAGGTCGCTGTCGAACATATCAAAAAGCATCATATTGATTACGCCGTGAGCGAGGGCAATCGGCTCATAGAATTCCTCACCAGAACAACCGGTCATCGTCTTGACGATGACCGGCTGCGGGAGACGGTGATACTCTCCGACAGAGCATGCGCGCTCTGGGATGAGATAATGACCTATCGGAGACATATCCCGACGCCGATCTCGGCAGCGGAGATCGGCATCATGTTCGTTATGGTAACGCGGCAGGGGACGCAGATTGCCGTCGACTTCCTCACGAAAGTGCGTGACGAGGTGAAAGAGCGCGCCGAGGCGGGTATCGGTGTTATCGAGAATGAGAAGATCAGGCTCTTCTGGGACAATATCCCCCTCTGGTACAATATGGGTCTCTTCAACTACTTTGAGAAGATGGGAGGCGTGGTGGTTGCCGAAACCTACTCCGCCGCCTGGTCGCTGCGGCTCGATGTCGATCATCCCTATGAAGCGCTTGCGCTGAAAAGCCTGAAATCTTATCCCCTCGTCTCCTGCGTTTCGACCAGAACCCGCAAGGAGATGGTCCTCAAGGCGTGCCGGGAGTATGCCATCGATGGCGCAATTCTGCATCGCAACAAGTCATGCGTTCCTATCACCCTTGGGCAGATGGACATCAAGCGAGCGCTCGAGGAGGAGCTCGGCATCCCCTCGGTGATCATCGATGCCGATCACATGGATGACCGCAACTTCTCGGTGGCGCAATTTCAGACGCGCGTTGATGCCTTCATGGAAATGCTTCTCCACAAAAAGGGGTTGTTGTAACAGCTTCACAAAAGGGAATTCATTCAGGCTGAGGGAGTTATCACCCCGCCGCTCAAAAAAAGTAACAGTTCTCAGTCGGGAATGCCGTGATATCCTCAAATCGATGATCTCCACGAACTGATGTATGAGAATGAATGAGGTTTGTAAAGCGAAAAAACCTCACACTATCTTAGAAAAGAAACCATATCGCGAAAGATCTTCCTGATGCTCACGATAATCACGATGAATTCAAGTCTCCCGAGAAACATACCGATAGTTTCCGTCCAGAGCAAAAGAGGAGGAGAAGAGGCGCTTGTAATGCTGACTGAGAGGCCAACGGTGCTCAAGGAGGAAGCAAATTCAAACATTGCATCGCCGATCCAGAATCCGTGAGCGGCGATAATGCCGGTGCCCATAATAAAAGTGAGCATATAAAGAGATATAAACAGTGCAACCTGCCGTATGTGCACATCACTGATGAAATCCTTTCGGTCTCCGACCCATATATAATACTCAATAACAGCGGTCCGCGGGAGAAAAGGACGTCTTAACTCAACGAGAAGAGATTTACAAAGAAGATATATACGATACTGCTTCATTCCGCCGGCAGTTGAACACGTTCCGCCGCCGATGATCATAAGAAGGATTAATATCCCCTTACCCACATCATCCCACTTCGTGTATACCGTTGACGTGAATCCCGTCGTGGTTAACGCCGATACCGTTTCAAAGAGAGCAACCCGAAAACTCTTGCCCAGGGAAGGATAAATATTAGCACACAGGAGAATAAAAAGCGCCGGGACCGCAATGACAATAAGAAGAACCATGAAACGAATCTCTCCATTGCGGTAAACGTATTTTAATTTACCGTTTAAAAGCATATAGGCGGTGAGAAAATTCAGGTTTCCCAGTATCATGAGGGGGATGGATACAGCTTCAATGGCAGCTGAATCCCACTCGCTGATGCTCATCGGTTTCGTGGAGAATCCTCCCGTTGAAACAGCGGTAAATGCGTGATTTATGGAGTCAAACGGTGACATGCCGGCAAACAAGTACATGACAAAGCCGAGGAGCGAATATCCGGTGTAAATGACAAGGACCAGCTCGACTGAACGGCGAACATGGGGGACAAGCTGATCACTTCTCCCCTCGGCGATGGAGAGGCCGGGTCCCATCGGCCCGGCAATTGCGGCGAGCATGATAATAACGAGACCCGCACCACCGGCGAGCTGCATGATGCTCCTCCAGAGCAGAAGCACATGGGGAGCTTTTGAAACGTCTATCACTGAAAGCCCCGTGGTAGTCCATCCGCTCACCGATTCAAATACCGCCTGGGTAAAGCTGAACCCCTGGATATTCATGAAAGGACATGCGGAAAAGAGGAGCACCACTATCCAGCTGATAAGAACAACGACTCCCCCCTCCTTCAATGTGAGGATGATCGTAACTCTCGGGCGAACGACTCTCCAAAGCACCATGCCGATTCCGGAAAGTACAGCCGCGGGGAGGATAAAACTCAAAGCATAGACCCATTCTTCGGGCCATGCAATAAGCGCCACGAGGGGCGTGCACATCAATATCCCGCTCATGAGAAGCACGAGACCGACATATGATACGATTGTTCGGTATTGTTGCTTCAGCTTTGGATCAGTTCTCATTATCCGGTATATTTATCTTTTATCGCCGGTAAGCATTCTAATAACGCCCGCATGATTTTCAGGAACAGTGATAACAATAAGCCTGTCTCCCCGGTAAAGCGCCGTTCCCCCTCTCGGGACAATGGCCTGATCACCACGAATGATAGTTGCGATAAGTGAGTTGTCCGGCAATTCGAATTCTCGTAACAGGCGCCCAACAACAGGTGATCCCTCCCCCAGCACTATTTCGGTTACATTCACCTTCCCCTCTCCCACGGGCATTAGATTTATAATCTCTTCAAAACCAGTTCGCTGCTCGATAATGCTGGTGAGAATTCGCGTCGTTGATACGGCCATGACTCCTAGTTTGCGAAAAACCTCTTCATTATCGGGATCATTGACCATGGCTATTGTCCGCGGAACCTGAAAACGAAGGCCTGCCAGCTGGCATACAATGAGATTATCCTCGTCCCTCGGCGTAACAGCGAGAACTGTATCAACCGTTGATGCACCGGCTTCCTCGAGTATATTCAGATCACTCCCCTCGCCGTATATAACGGTTGCTTTAAGCCGTCTGGCAAGCTTTGAACATTCTTCACGATTCCGATTTATTATCGAGACGGTATACCCCTTGGCGATAAAAGTTCGACCGATAAAATAGACAAGCTTGCCTCCACCAACAATCAATACATTCATGGGTGAATCCCTTTACGAACTGAACGATAATGATAATCAGATCACCATATCGATAAAAATTTCACCTGCAATCGACGCAGGACATATTGTTTTAATGCCGAGGTTTTGATATATCTCCTCTCGCTTCGGATCATTCACCCGTGCCAGAACCCTGGGGACGCTGTAAACCTTTTTCGCAATCTGAGCAATCATGAGATTGATATTGTCATTATCCGTTGCCGCGATGAGGAGGTCTGCTTTCTCACATTTCGCCTGTTTAGTCGTGATGAATTCAGTTGCATCCCCCTCGATGTGAAAACCGCTGAAATCGACGGTTAGGGAATCGAATGCGGACTCATTCCGATCAATAACCACGACACTGTGCCCATGGCGGCTCAAGCGGTTCGCGATATACGATCCTAA
The DNA here is from genome assembly GCA_964652955.1 of uncultured Leptospirales bacterium. Taxonomy (GTDB): domain Bacteria; phylum Spirochaetota; class UBA4802; order UBA4802; family JAKQUI01; genus CAZZCF01. The sequence continues at coordinate 1,318 of CAZZCF010000035.1, read as the reverse complement.
AAAACCGCATCCAACAACAATCACATACATCTTTTTACTGTTGAACATCTGTTTCTTCCTGCTCTTCAACCATCCTCATCATCACTACTCTGGTCACTCTTCGAACTGCTGTTCTCAAGTATGATATCTCCCTTCGGCTCCCAGTCAGTCGAGCGATAGAGGTTTTTCCGTGCAGGTTCGTAGGTGGAATTAAGCGCAAGCGCTGCACGATACTGTTTCTGAGCTTCAAGCCGTTCCCCTCGAATCTCCAGTATCGCCCCCATGAAGTTAAAAGCCTCCGGGCGGGAGGGTTCAAGCGAAATTGCCTTCTTCACCATTTCAAGGGCCTTCACGAAGTCCACGTCGGTTATATATTTCTTTGCAAGCTCGATGCAGACGCTATAACTGGTTGCTTCCGTTACATCAAGACGATCTCTATCGATGACCTGTGATACTAAATCACGTATCTCCTGAGGTGAAAAGGGCTTCTGTATGAAGTCCACCGCGCCAAGCTTCATTGCTTCTACGGCGGATTCAATTGTACCGTGGGCAGTGATGATAATTACACGCAACCGGGGAAGCTTTTCCCGAATCCTTTTCAGCACCTCCATCCCGTCCATGCCAGGCATTTTCAGATCAAGGAGAATAACATCAAAACTGCTCCCTCTGATTTTATTGAGTGCATCCTCTCCATTGATTGCAGTATCCGTCTCCATACCAATTGATTCCAGGGTCTGAGAAAGTGTCAGCCGTATATTTTTTTCATCATCGACGATCAGAACCGATTTATTGCCCATACCATTTCCTCCATGCGTATTCACCTATTCACCCCCCACCGGCAGGGTAAAGGTAAAGGTGCTCCCTTCTCCGGGAAAAGAATCAACCCAGATTGTTCCGCCATGCGCCCGAACAATCTCCCTGCATATTGCCAACCCGAGTCCTGTGCCACCGGCATTCCGGTCCGTTTTGATCTGAACGAACTTCTCAAATATCCTCGATTGCAACTCATGGGGGATGCCGACTCCGTCATCCTTCACGTTAATATGAACCTGTGGCCCTCCCTTATCAGCGGAAATGTTAATATGCCCTCCCTCCCCGGTGTACCGCAAGGCATTTGAAATGAGATTGGTTAAAACCCACACTATCTTATTGGTATCCGCTTTTACGCTGGGAATCGCGTCGGCTATCTCATATGTGAGTTCAATCTTTCTCTCATCCGCTTGAGGCTTCAGAACGGTAACCGCTTTTTCAAAAAGCACCTCGACCGGTACCACCTCGAAGGTCATTTCTATTTTGCCGGCCTCGATTTTTGACAGATCAAGAAGATCGTTTACGAGTG
>CAZZCF010000034.1:0-33216 GCA_964652955.1 uncultured Leptospirales bacterium | reverse complement strand
ATAATCTTTACAGCATATTTCTTCTTCTGGTATAATGAAACAGTTATACATACGGAACATATTGCAGAAGTTCCGCGGGAACAACACATGCCTGGAGATAGTTGAGATTAGCAATAGACATATATATTTTAAACCGTGAATTTTGATTATTGGCGGCAAGGCAGGTAAGAGAAAAGATATGAATTGATAGAGCAGGGGAGGCGTCATGGCACGGAACTACGATGTAATAGTCGTTGGGGCGGGCATCGCCGGCCTGGGCGTTGCCGCGATACTCTCAAAGGAAGCCGGGCAGAGGGTCCTGGTGATCGATCGGTACCCGAGGTTCGGCGGGCGGATGATGAGCTATGATGGCTATCCGGAGAAGGGGTGGCGTATCGATACCGGCCTGCACCTCGTCGAGCTCGGCGAGAAATCGAGCTGCAATGCCCTGAACGAGCGCGTCGGCAAGAGGGTCGCGTGGGCTCCCTTCAGCAAAACGGTGGATATCTGGAACAGGGATGCCTTCGTCAGCGTTGCCGAGCTGGTCCCGATGACCGAGGAGGACAAGGTCGCCTTCAAGGGGATGCTCGGGAAAATCGCGGGAATGGCCGATGCCGAGATCGAGCAATGGGACAACCGCTCTCTCGAGGAGTGGCTGCAGGAAAACGTTCCGCAGCCGAGCATACGAGAGCTCTTCACCGATCTGGGCATGATCATGACCACCATTCCCGAGGCAATCGACATGGCCGCGGGCGAGGTGCTCTACATCGCGAGAAACAATCTCCTGAACACCCGGCAGGTGCTTCAGGCGACATATCCGCTCGATGGCATGGAGGGGATAACCGGCGGCCTGGTCGAGGGCATTGAAGAAAATGGCGGCGAGATACGGCTCAACTGCGAGGTGCAGGGGATTGTGATTGAGAATGGCAGGGCGACCGGCGTCCGCATCCCTTCGAAGAAGCACCTCTATCAGGAGGAGTACCGGATCTTCGAGACCGAAACTATTTCAGCGGAACGTGTTGTCTGCGCGCTGCCCATCTATCAGCTCAACAGGATCATCGACTTCAATCCCGAAACCAGCCCCCTGCCGCAGTGGTGGATCAAGCGGATCACCGACATTCAGCACGAGGTCACCGGCCTGATAGGATATATCATCGGTCTCTCGGAACCGGTTGTCGATCCGCAGAAGCTCTGTTTCTTTTCGGCGCTCAGGACAAAGCATGCCGGGCTTCCCTTCCAGGCATTTCCCGCTTCAAACTTCTCCCCGGACGTGGCGCCGCCCGGCAAGCAGCTCCTCCACACCGACATTGTCTGCGAGCACCCGGAGGCATCGGACAGGTTCATGCGTGAGCGGCTCCTGGGCCTCCTCTGGGAGGATCTGCGGGAGATGTTCCCGGGCATCGAGGAGAAGCTTGAGTGGCGGCTCCCCTACTATGTCGACGGCTGCGACGGCCTGGCCAGGAAGCCGGGTCTGGTGGGGAACTTCAAGCCGGAGCTGAAAGCGCCCGGCATTCCCAATCTCTACTTTGCCGGTGACACCTACAGGGGGAGGGGGCTCGCCATCAACAGCGCCGCACTGAGCGGGATGATGTGCGCTGATTTAATATTGAAGGATATTTGATAATTATCGATCTTTATGGTAACAGGATTTTCGATGTTCCCTGTTGAAGGGGATCGTAATGTATGATGGGATATATTCCAGGAACATAGCGGTGAAGTCGAATAATCTACCTTTAACAGTATTTGAAGGAGAGGAGAGGAGATGGATTTTTCACTTATCACATTGCTATCAGATAATCTTACTCAACTATTTGATTTTAGTTCTGGTTTAGTATTGGCACATATCGTAGTTGCCAGTAAGAGAGCTGGGTTTGATCCTAAGGGGAAAAAGCTGAGGAAGATTAGTCTATTTCAATATATTTTTCATCTCTCTTTTGCTTTTATTGAACCGCTGATCTTAAAACTGGTGGACTATCTCTGCGGTGGAGAATCGCAAGAAAGCAAGGGATTTAAACTCTGGTACCTTAAATTATCAGCCAATTTGCTTGGCCCCTCGCTTCCTAATGGCATTGTTATTACTACCGAAGTGGCTGAGAGATGGGTGGATTTTCTCGATAAACAGGAAGGCTCCAAGGGCGGTCGTTTCTCTGTGGGACCATGTATCTGTCAGCAGTCAATGAAGAGGTGGGAGGAGCCGGTCATCAAGGATATCATGTTTAATTATGCTGCCGATATCTTTGCAAAAAAACTGAAAAGGGGTCATAAATTTATTTCTGCCGATGAGGTAAAGAGAATCCTGAGGGTCTGCCGTGATGCAGGGCTCGTGCATGAGCTCGATTACTGCATGCAATCGGGAAAGTATACCTTTTGCATATGCAACTGCGAACCGCGCATATGCGCTCTGACCCGGGCGTATCTCAAGACGGGGAAGCTCCTCACGGCAGGCCCCGAGATCGTGCTGTATGATGCGGAAAAATGTGTCGGTATCGAGGAGTGCGGAAGATGTATCGAGGTATGCATCTTCAATGCCAACAGGAGCGACAGCGGAAAGGTAATGCTGGACGTCGAGAAATGCCTGGGCTGTGGCCTCTGTGTCCTGCACTGCAGGGGGAATGCACGGACAATGGTGCTCAGGGACAATTATGCGCTTGATAAAAAGATACCTGCGGAAATACTGCTTGGGAGCTGATCTGCTCCTCAACTGACGGCTTACTCGGCGTCCCGGGTTTGTTTGCAAAGTATTATGTCATTGCGAGGAACACCAGTTGCCAGCACTGTGATCGCGAGGAACGACGCGACGAAGCGATCTGCTTTCATTGAACAGGTAATCACCATGAACAAAGATTACTCGCGGAGTTTACCCCGAAAGAAATTGAGGGGCATCGCGATGACGTATCGTTCGTCAACACTCCCCCCGTCTGATGGGAGGAGCTGCGCATACTGAGGATGTAAAGTTCGGAAAGCGATTATACAGATACCTGAATAAAGAAGCCTTGAAGAGAGCGGATGCCATTTCATGATTAAAAAGTCGACGAGGAATTTCTGGAAAATGCAGAAGGAGGGAGCGTGGGGGCTTCAGCGCATCCTCAACATGCTGCACGGCTATATGTACTATACCCTCTACGATCACTATGTTGCCAATGCCCTGGTTCTCTTGAGACTGCTGGGCAAGCTGCCCATGGTTATCTATAGAGCGGTTGCCATTAATTTTTTTGCGCAGCGCTATCACTGCAAGGTGCTTACCTATGAGAATGCCCGAAAACTGGTCTTGCTTGAAGAGGAGCTTATTCTTCCCACGGAGGAATCGAAGAAGATCATCCCCTGGGAGATTGCCAATAAGCTGATCTTCAATCACCGTGATCAGCTGGCCATAGCGGACTGCCCCTGCCGCCTGGAGAAAAAGACTGCGGGGAAGCGGTACTGCGAGCCGCTGCACACCTGCATCTTCTTCGGAAAAACGAATGTCGACTTCATCACGACGCATATGCCGCGAATGAATGGAGAGCGGACGACGAAGGAGGAGGTGCTGGCACTCCTCGAGGCACAGCAGAAGAGGGGAATGGTATTCACCCTCTGGTTCAAGGATGGCACGGGATACCGGGGAGGCGTTCTCTGCTGCTGCTGTTCCTGCTGCTGCGGCGGCATGGAGGTCGAGCTCCTTTCCCGGAAAAAGGGGATTGAGGGGTTGATAATAACGGCGCCTTCGGGGTACGCGGCGGTTTTTGATGAGAAAAAGTGTATAGCCTGCGGCACCTGTGTGGATTTGTGCCCCTACGAGGCGAGGAGCATTGTCACGGTTGAGGGGAAGAAGCGTCTTGTGCAGCTGACCGATCTCTGTATGGGCTGTGGCGTCTGTGTCAGCGCCTGTCCCCGGGGAGCGAGCTCCCTTGTTGTTGATCCCGGCAAGGGGGCGGTTTTTGATGTGGATGCGCTCGTGCAGGCATCGCGAAAAAATGAATTATCGCATCGGAAGAGGGGTTGAGCGTGATGAAAGCCAGAAGACTACTTGTCACCCATATCCTGATACTGCCCTTTTTTTTAATCCTCATATTGATGCTTCTCATATCATCATGGACTATAGAGCGATTTCAGATACGAAGAGAGGTTGCCGGTCGATAAAATTGCAGATGAGGAGAGCTTCATGAAAAGCACGGTGAATAAATTTTTTATAGGGCTCGTTCTCCCGCAGCAGCTGGTGACCTACCTGATCGGGCTCCCCCTGGCCCTCTATATCGTAATCTTCTGCGGCAACTTCAGCGGTGACCGGCTCCTCTACCTTTTCATCGGCGTCATCGTCGCAGGGAATTGCGTAACGCCGCTGGAAATATATTTGAATTATCGGCGGCTGAAGCCCCATTTACAGGCTTTCTATGATGATATGTCCATGCCGGATGAGCTGCAAAGGGCTAAAATCGCTTTCTTGAAGGAGCCGCAAAAAGCAGGCTTTGCAATAATGATGAGCTGGCTGATCGCAGTTGCCATTGCGACGATTGTCACGCTCATAATAATCTCACTGGATACCATACACTTTATCACCCTTGCCGTTGTCGTTCTGGTGACCATGCCCTCCGGCTACGTGTATACCTATTTCATAGCCGAGAGAAAATTAGCCGATCTGCTGAAATCACCGAAGCTCTCATCTATCACAGTTACGGAGTACCCCGTATTCAGTCTCTGGCGAAAGGTTGCGATGACCCTATCAGTTCTCATGTGGTATCCCCTGGCCGTTCTCAGCCTGATCATCTATGAGATAAATTACGATATCATTCAGTTTACGAACGTTGAATACCACATTCTTGCAATCATGGCCCTGATGCTGATTATCCTGTTTTATCTGATTTTGTTACTCGCCCGATCGCTGAAAACCACCCTGGGGATAACCGTGCTGAATATTGAGGAATTATCGCGGGGCCGGTTGACCGATCTGGTGCCGCTCGTCACTATCGACGAAATCGGGCGTATGGCGATATACCTGAATACATTCATCTCCGAGCTCAATGCAATAATCAAAAAAATAAACGAGGAAGCGGTGATACTGGATCGTGATTCGGGTAAAATGTCGAATGACATAATCGCATTGTCCGACAGCAGTCGGGAAGTGGCATCATCGGTCGAGGAGCTCTCTGCTTCGTTTGAAGAGCTGAGTGCGGCCAGTGAAAGCATTGCCAAGAATTCCCGGGATCAGAAGAGTCAGACCGATTACGCCTTTCAGTACTATGCCGATTTGAACAACGCCATCGTTGAGATATCTTCGAAGGCGACCAGCGCATTGTCTGTTTCGGATACCGCCGTTCAGAAGGCGGTACGGGGAGGTGACGTGTTGCGGGAGACCGTTCTCAAAGTACAGGCAATCAAGAGAAGCGCGGAGTCGATACATGAATCGGTGTATATCATCAAGGACATTGCCGATCGGGTGAACCTCCTCTCCCTCAATGCCTCAATCGAAGCGGCGCGGGCAGGCGAATTCGGCAGGGGGTTCAGCGTTGTTGCGCAGGAAATCGCGAAACTTGCTGAGAGCACGCAGATCAACGCCAATGAGATAACAAAACTCATCGAAGGAACCATTCATCAGGTGAACGAGGGAATCGAATCCATGGGTAAAACATCTGACTCTTTTACCGAGATTAAGAATTATGTTGATGAAACATCGAACGTTATGCAAAGAATCACCGAGGAGACGGAGAATCAGTCCCGCATTAACAGAGAGATAAAAGATAAATTCAACGCAATGATCAATTTGACCGCCGAGAATTTAAAGGCGACGGAAGAACAGTCACATGCCCATCAGGAGTTTGTACAAACCCTCACGAGGATTTCAAGTGCCGTTCAGAACATAGCCGAGAGCACAAACAGTGTTGGAGAGCATTCCAGGAAACTTGAATGGCAGTCGGATATGCTTTCGCAGAATATCGCTTTTTTTAAAATCAGGAAATGATTATATCTTGACTTTTTTATCTGATTTTATTTCATGTCTTACATTGACTGATAAGTCAATCAATTTTGCCAATAAATAATTGAGCAGTTTTGTTAACTTCATCGGGCATTTCTACCCGTTCAGGCGTGGCGGGATGCAGATATTTCGGTTGTCGTTGCTATAACTGAATAGCATGATCCCCCTCTGTACTGGCTGGAGCCCGTAATACTTATTGTTCAATACCATCATGAGCGACCGGACCGAGAGCAAGCGCAATCTCATCATGGATGCAGCGATCAGGATATTCGCACAGCGGGGATACTATAAGAGCCGCATACATGATATTGCGAAGGAGGCCGACGTCGCCTACGGTCTCTTCTACCATTATTTCCCCAGTAAAGAGGATATCCTCATCAATATCTATCAAAATGCGTGGAATAATCTTCTCGGATATATTGATCATATTAACCGGAAAACCGATGAACCCTTCGACAGGCTGCGCTCAGTTATCCGCTATATTTTCAGGAGCTTCCATAGGAATCCGCAGCTACTCAAGGTGCTCATCATGGATGTTCCCCGGGTGGATAAATTCTATAACGATGAGAACCAGCATATCTTCAACCTCTTCTTCACCAGGATTGCGGAAATTATCGAAGCCGGGCAGAAGAGAGGGCTCATACGGAAGAGCCATGCGCCGCTCATCGCCGCCTTCATCATACACGGGTCGGTCGATTCCATCATCAGGCAATATGTGTATGATCCCGATTTCAATCTCATCGAGTTCTCGGCGATGGAGATAACCGATCAGATAGCGGGGGTTGTCTTCCAGGGACTGCGGTCCGACAGTAAGCATTAATTGATGCGTAAGCTGCCTGCGGTGGCGCGCGAAGGATGAGCGATTGCGTGCTTCCGACGGGTGAAACATGAAGCTGTACATACTATCGGTGAGAAGAGACATCACCATTATCTTGATAGGGAGGTCACGTGCAATGAGCGTTCAAATCATGACAGTGCTGGGCTCGGGAACGATGGGTCACGGAATCGCGCAGATTGCTGCTTCTTCCGGATTCACCGTCATGCTCTATGACATTGAAAGCGGGATGCTCGATGCCGCCGTGAAGAAGATCAGCGGCACTATCGAAAAGCACTTCGTGAGCAAGGGGAAGATGACGAATGAGGAAGCCGATGCGATGCTTGCCCGCATTTCGACGACAACCGATCTGAAAGAGGCGGCAGGGAAGGCCGATTTCGTCATCGAGGCGATACCGGAGAAGCTGGAGCTGAAAAAGGAGGTGTTCAGCAGACTGGATACAATCTGCCCGGCGCACACCATACTTGCGACGAACACCTCGGTGCTGCCGGTCACCGCCATCTCCGGCGCGACGGCGCGCCCGGACCGGTGCATCGGAACGCATTTTTTCAATCCCGCGGCGGTCATGAAGCTGGTCGAGGTGGTGATTCCCATCGGCGTTTCCGAGGAGACGATCAATACGACCATAGACGTCTGCAAAAAGCTGAACAAGGTCCCCGTCAAAGTGAAGGATGTGCCCGGCTTTATCGTCAACCGCCTGCTCGGGCTGCTCTATCAGGAGGCCGCGCAGATTGTGCTCGAGGGAACCGCCACCCCCGAGGAGATCGACACGGCGATGAAGCTCGGCGCGGGGCACCCGATGGGGCCGTGCGAGCTTGCCGATTTCGGCGGGTTCGACATCATTCAGATGGCGCAGGACGGCATATTCGAATACACGCACAGCGAGCGGGACAAGCTCAATATACTCTACCGGAAGATGATAGAGGCCGGCCGTCTGGGCAGGAAAAACGGGAAGGGATTTTACGACTATCTCCCCGACGGCAGCAAGAAGCCGTTCAAGCTGTTCTGAAAAGGAGCGAGCGATGAAGTATGAGGATATAGGGCTGACAAAAGAGGGCGCTGTCGCGACCATAACCATCGACCGGCCGAAGGTGCTGAATGCGATACGGTATCAGACCATGCTCGAGATAAGCGACGCGCTGAAGGACATTGAGGCTGATGAGAGCATCCGCTGCGTGGTCATTACCGGCGCGGGCGAGAAGGCCTTCATCTCGGGGGGTGATATCTCCATCATGGCCCGGGGGAGCGGCTATGTGGAGACCCTCTACGAGCTGCCCCGGGGGCAGCAGATCTGCACCGATATCGAGCATTTCCCGAAGCCGGTTGTCGCGAGGATTAACGGCATTGCGCTGGGCGGCGGAACCGAGGTCGCCCTCTCCTGCGACATCCGCATCGCGGCGGACACCGCCGTTATGGGGGTTCCCGAGATACGGCTGGGAATTATTCCCGGCTACGGGGGGACGCAGCGCCTTCCGCGGCTGGTCGGGATGGGCAGGGCGAAGGAGATGGTTCTCACCGGCGATCACATATCGGCGGAGGAGGCATACCGCATCGGCCTGGTCAATCAGGTTGTCCCCCGCGATGGGCTCGATGAGGCGGTTGCCGCCATGTGCAGAAAGCTCTCGTCGAAGAGCCCCGTAGCCCTCTACATGGGCAAAACCGCGATCAATCACGGCATGCAGGCCGATCTGAAAACCGGTCTCGAGATCGAGGCGCGCTGCTTCTCACTCTGCTTCGGCTCGGAGGATCGCATTGAAGGAATGAATGCTTTTCTGGAAAAGCGAAAGGCTGAATTCAAGGGGAAGTGATCGGTCAGTATATAGGGATACCGGTTGATAGTATGAATAGATATCTCAGTGGAATTAAATGATAGTGTGAGGTAACCGTTATGCGCGAGGTGGTAGTAGTCGATGGCGTCAGAACCGCAATCGGGAGGATGGGCGGCTCTCTCTCCTCTTTCAGGCCGGAGGAGCTCGCGGCCTTTGCCCTCCGCGGCCTGCTGGAGAAGACGAAGCTCGATCCGTCGATCGTCGATGATGTGCTCATCGGCCATGCCTGCACCAACCATGCGGCGGTGAACATCGCCCGGTGGGCGGCCCTGAAGGCGGGATTCCCCGTAACGGTTCCCGCGCAGACCGTCGAGCGGCAGTGCGGTTCGGCTCTGCAGACAATCAATACCGCGGCGGCCTTCATCCGCGCGGAATTCGGCGATATATATATCGCGGGCGGTTGCGAAAGCTGGAGCGGCCAGCCCTATCTGATGGAGCGCCAGCAGCAGCCCTTCTCCCTGAGCCCCCCGGCGTGGATAACCCGTGAGGTGGGGCCCGACGAGGAGACGAACGTTCCCATGGGAATCATTGCCGAAGTTCTGGCCGAGGAGTTCCGGATATCACGCGAGGAGCAGGACAGCTACGGGCTCCGCTCACAGGAGCGCGCCATACGTGCAATCGAGTCGGGCTATTTCGACGAGGAGATTGTGCCGGTTGCGGTGCCGCAGCGGAAGGGGGATCCGATTGTCTTCAATCGCGACGAGCACCCGCGAAGCACCACCCTTGAGAAGCTCGCAAGCCTCAGGCCCGCCTTCAAGAAGGACGGGACGGTAACCGCCGGCAACTCGTCTGGCCTCAACGATGGCGGCGTCGCGCTCCTCGTCATGTCGCGGGAGAGATGCGATGAGCTGGGCTATCGGACCCTGGGACGGTTTGTCGGCTGCGCGATCAGCGCGCGGGAGCCGAAGTACATGGGAATCGCGCCCGTTCTCGCGATACGGAAGGTGCTGGAAAAGACCGGTCGCTCCCTCGAGGAGATGGATGTCGTCGAGTGCAATGAGGCCTTCGCCGCCCAGACCCTGGCGGTTATGAAGATTCTCGAAGGTGAGGGTTATGCGGTCGATCCCGAAAAGTGGAATCCCAACGGCGGTGCAATCGCCTTCGGTCATCCCAACGGGATGTCGGGAGGCCGGCTCGCGCTGGCAGTGCTGCATCAGCTCAGGAGAATCAATGGGAGATACGGCCTCGCCACCCTCTGCATCGGCGGGGGGCAGGGAATCGCCACCATATTTGAGAGGATTTGAGGAGATAAAAGATGTCGGAGAGAGTTGCCATTGTAGGGGTTGCACAGACCAGGTTCAGCGCCAAACGTGCCGACGTGAACTATGCCGAGCTGGCGTACGAGGTCATCGAGAAGGTTTTATCGGATACCGGTCTCGAGATCGAGCGGGACATCGACAACAGCATAAGCTGCTCGCACGATATATGGGATGGCCAGACCATTTCGAACATCGGCATTACCGATGTCATCGGCGGCCATCTGAGAAACGAAGAGAAGATGGCGATGGACGGCTCAACGGCGGTTTATTACGGCGCCATCGGGATTCTCTCCAGCGAGTTCAATTGCACCCTTCTTATGGCGCACACCAAGATGTCGCAGACCAACCGGAATATTGTCAATAACGATGCCTTCGATCCGATCTATACCAGGATTCTCGGATTCGACTATACCTCGGCTGCTGCGCTGCAGGCGAAGCGATATATGGACCGGTACGGGATCACCGGGGAGCAGACCGCAAAGGTGGTCGTGAAGAGCCGCGCCAATGCGGCGAAGAATCCCTACGCGCAGGTGAAGGAGAGCATTACCGTCGAGGGGGTGTTGAAATCGCCGATAATCGCCGCGCCCCTTCGTGAGATGGACATCGCGCCGGACAGCGACGGCGCCGTGGCGGTAATTCTCGCCTCGGAGAAAAGAGCCAGAGAGATTACCGATACACCCGTCTGGATACGGGGACTGGGAACCTGCTACGATGCGCATTATCTCGGCGATCGGGATCTCGCCGAGTGCATGGCGCTGCGGAAGGCGGCGGAGCGCGCGTACGCGATGGCCGGCATAGGCGATCCCCCCAAAGGAATCGACCTCATCGAGCTGGGTGATGAGTTCTCGTACCAGGAGCTGCTCTGGCTCGAGGGACTGGGAATCTGCAGGGAGGGCGAAGGTGGGAAGCTGATCGATTCGGGAGTGACCGCCCTGGAGGGCGCGCTTCCGGTCAATCCCTCGGGGGGCGTTCTGTCCGGTGTGCCGGCGAATGTCATGGGATTGAGAAGCGCGGCCGAGGCTGCTCTGCAGATTATGGGAAAGGCCGGCGAGCATCAGATACCGGACGCCCGCACGGCGGTGGTGCAGGGACACAGCGGTTTTTGCGGACAGCATCACTGTGTCATCGTGCTTGCAAGGGATTAGCGGGAGGAGGAGCCATGAAGAGAAATGTTGCAATCGTCGGTGGCGGGCAGACTTATCATGCAGCGCGCCGGCACGACGTGAATCAGGTTGAGATGGTGAACGAGGCTGTCCGCCGCGCTCTGGACGATGCGGAGATGACCATCGATGAGATGGACGCGGTGCTCCTTGGCAACATGGAGTTCTTCGAGGGGACGCATATGACCGATTGCTGGATGGTGGACGGCTCCGGGGTCTATGGAAGATCCGGCCTGAAGATAACGACCGGCGGCACCGTCGGCGCGACCATTGTCTGCGCGGGGGCGCATCATGTCGCGAGCGGTCTCTTCGACAGGGTGCTCTGCATCGGATTCGAGAAACAGGAGGAGGGCGATACCGGCGCGATACTGAGCGGGGTCGCGCACCCCCTCTACGGGCGCTCGATGGCAGGCGCCGCCGTCGGGTATTTTGCCATGATGGGGACCTCCTACATGGCCACCTGGGGTGCCACCGAGGAGCATTCAGCGATGGTCGCGGTAAAGGCGCGCCAGAATGCGCGCAAGAACGAATACGCCCACCTCAAGCTTGATATTTCCGTACAGGATGTGCTGAATTCCCGGATGCTCGCCTACCCGATACGGATACTGGACATGTGCCCGGCGTCGAACGGCGCCTGCGCGATGATTCTGGCCGACGAGAAGACCGCACGGGATCGATCGAAGAAGCCGGTCTGGATCCGGGCAATGGATACGGCCCATAACGAGCAGTTTGAGCTCGACTGGCGCGACGTGACCACAAAGCGGAAGATCTTTTCCCGCGTCTGCGCCGAACGCATTTATAAAAAGCTCGGGGTGAAAGACCCCGCGGAATACTTCGATGTTTTCGAGATATACGAGCCGGCGACCTGGTCCGAGCTCGTCTGGTATGAGGATCTCGGCCTCTGCAGGCCGGGCGAGGGATTTCGCCTTGTCGAAGAGGGGAAAACCGGGATTGACGGTTCGATACCGGTCAATCCGTCGGGGGGAGTCCTGTCGACAAACTGCATCGGGGCATCGGCGATGCTCCGCGTCTGGGAGGCGGCGCTTCAGATTCGGGGAGACGCCGGCGGCCATCAAGTTCCCCGGGATGTCCGGCGGGCGCTCAGCACCGCCTACGGCGGGACGAATTGGACGGTGATGATCGCCCTGTCTGCGGATCGTGATGATTGAGGGAGGATGACAATGGGAAGCGATGTTCACGAAGAGGAGCTGATAAGCATACCGATTACGGTCGATGTTCCCTACCGGTTCGCCGCGGGGAAATATCTGGGGAAATTTCTCGTCGAGCTGCGGGACAACGGAACGTTCTACGGGATACGCTGCCCGGTCTGCAAGCGGGTGCAGATGCCGCCGCGGATTGTCTGCGCCCAGTGCCACGTGAAGAATACCGAATGGGTCAAGCTGGGAAACGAGGGGACGCTCGTCGGCTTTACCATCATGTACATCCCCCTCACCGATCCGACGACGGGGAAGCCCCATGACCCTCCCTTCACCTACGGTTCGGTGAAGCTCGACGGATCTGATTCCGTTCTGGATCACCTGGTGAATATTGAACCGGACGTGAGTAAGATCTGGGTGGGGATGAGAATGCGGGTCGTCCTGCGACCGAAGGGGGAACGAATTGGCGATCTGAGCGATATTCTCTATTTTGAGCCGCTTGAGGGGCAGGTGCAACCGGAATAGTACTGTCGTCATAGGAAAGGCAAGGATGAAGGAGAGATGCCATGGCTGAAGAGACGAACTATGAGATATTTGAGGTGGATCAGCATATAACAGCGCACAGCAGGTATTTTGCGGGGAAGATGGGAAGCCTCTTCTACCGCACCCTTCGCGACGAGAAGAAGATCATGGGGGTGAACTGTAAAAAGTGTAACAAGGTTTTCTGGCCTCCCCGGAGCACCTGCGGAAGATGCTTTTCACAGCTCGCCGAGTCCGACATGGTGGAAATCGGTCCGCAGGGCACGCTCGAGACCTTTACCCTGATAACCTACAGCGAGCCGGTTCATCCCCGCACAGCGCCCTTCATATACGGCATTATCAAGCTGGATGGCGCCGATACCGGCATGGCCCATATCATCGATGAGGTCGATTTTGACGATCTGTCAATCGGCATGAGAATGGAGCCGGTTTTCGAGGAGGAGCGGAAGGGGACTATTCTCGATATCAGGCATTTCAAGCCGGTATCGTGAGACGTTCATCGGACAGCAAAAAAGAGCAGAGGAGGAGTGAGCATATGGAGGAGAGGGAGAAAAAGTGTTATCTCGCAAGCTGGGACGGCCGGCAGGGTGCCGAGCGAAACCCGACGGGCTATGTGAGAAGGGACGACGGTTCCCATATATTCCACAATGCGGAGGACTATTACGAGTGGTGGTATTTCGACACCTCCTTTGACAACGGCTATCATATGGTGATAACCTTTCACTACCGGAACGTATTCCTCAAGCCGATCATCCCCTCGCTGCAGTTCTTCATCTATAAGCCCGACGGGACGAGGGTCGATCGCTATGCGATATGCGATCCGGCGAAGATACGCGCACACCCCGATTACTGCGATGTGCGGATGGATGAGAGCCGGGTCAGGGACAGGGGGGATCAGTATGAGCTGTACATTCACATCAAGGATTCCGGCGCCCATCTCACCTTTACAAATATCGTGCCGCCCTGGAAGTGCGGGACCGGGTTCAACTACAGGGATGAGGAAACGGGCATTGTCGCGGGATGGGTGGTTCCGGTTCCCAACGCCCGGGTCGAGGGGGAGCTCACCGTCAAGGGCGAGACAATGGCGGTGACCGGCTCCGGCTATCACGATCACAACTGGGGGAATTATCATTTCTATAATATCTACCGGAGCTGGTACTGGGGGAGGATTCACAGCGATAAGTTCACCATC
This sequence comes from uncultured Leptospirales bacterium, assembly GCA_964652955.1. Classification (GTDB taxonomy): domain Bacteria; phylum Spirochaetota; class UBA4802; order UBA4802; family JAKQUI01; genus CAZZCF01. The sequence continues at coordinate 19,315 of CAZZCF010000034.1, read as the reverse complement.
GACTACGCGACCGTTCTGCCGCGGGATGAGGAAGCGCCACTCTTCAACCCGCTTCTCCTGGCACGGGAAAATGAGATTGTACTCTCGGCGAACTGTCTCAACGTCGATCTCAGGGACATTGAAAAGGATGAGAAGCTCGGCCAGGAATACGCGAGAACGCTCCTCCTCGGCATCGATACCCTCGGGGTGAAGCTCGATCTGCAGATCAATGTGCAACGGCTTATTGAATCGATGCAGCTTCCGCAGGTTGCCGATTGGAACCACTACTATTACCGCTTCATTGCCGATTATGAGATGGAGGTCGTGATTGATGGCGCTGCGGAGCGGGTAACCGGTGAGCTCCTGCAGGAGCTTATGATTCTATAAACTATTTTTGCATGGAGAGAAAGTATGGCAGAAGAGAAGAAATACGATGCGCTGGTTATCGGCGCTGGTGTCGGCGGGCTCACGGTTGCGACACTGCTCGCACATGAGGGGAAGAGCGTGCTGGTTCTCGAGCAGGCGGATCGCGTCGGCGGCCGGGCGCTCTCGATCAGGGGCGAGGAGATACGCGAAAAGGGTTTGCAGTGGTATCGGGATCTGCTCAAGACACAGTACAGCTATATCGCCGGTTCGAGCCCCGATATCGAAACGATTATCAAGAATGGAATGCTGGATGGCTATACCCTTGATGTGGGCTATCATGCCATAAGCGCAAACGGCGTCGCCTATATGCTCGACTTCGAGGAGCTGATTGGGGGAATAGAGGGGGTGAACAAGCTCGGCTCCCACTATGCATCGTATTACCAGGGCAATCTCTACCGGGATGTGGTGGGGCACTATATCGACCCGCAGCTGAAAGATATTGCCCGGCGGGAGAACGTACCTTATCTTGACTTCTACATGGATCCCTATAAGCTGAGCGATGAGGAGATCGATGAACTCGAGAAGGTCTCCTTCCATGAGTGGGCGGAGCAGAAGGGTATCACCAAAAGCGATATCATCTACGATCACCTCCACGCGATTATGACCCTCTTCTCGACGATAAACAACCCGCACGATATCTCCATCGGGGATATCTTCCGGTGGTTCAAGCATACCATCGGGCCGAAGATCGGGCGGGGGTTGACCAAGTACATCGGCGGCTTCATCGAGGGGGGTGTCATTGAGTGGTCGAAGGCCGTCGCGGCAAAGATTGAATCCCTGGGTGGGGAGATTGTGCTCGGTGCACGGGTCAGGGAGATCACCGTTGAGAAGGGGAAAGTCACCGGCGCCATTGCTGATACGGAAAGCGGCACGAAGGAGTTCAGGGCCGATATGGTCATCAGCAATGTTCCGGCTCAGCAGACGTTCAGGATCATCGACAAGAACTATTTCCCGGAGGAGTGGGTTGATAAGACCGAGGGGCTGTACGGCTACGGGAGCTATACCCCCTATATGGGATTGAACAAACTCGCGATGCCCGAGGAACACGCTCAAATGGGCATCAAGAACACCTGCGTTCTGCCGAAAGATAAGGGATTCGATTACGATGTCTATATGTGCTGGAACGTGCAGTCGGCCGTTGACCCTTCTGTTGCGCCGAAGGGGAAATATCTCCTCTCTGCCTATCTCCCGATAACGGAGAGCGAGTCCCGCGACAGGGAGCTGGTGAACAAGCTCATAAAGCGGGTGCCGGAATTTCTGGAGGAGATATACCCGGGATTTCAGGAGAGCGTTGACTGGCGGCTCGATCTCGTCTGCTGGAAGCTCGAGGGAGTTGCCAAGAGCGTCTCACAGGCCGGAACGCAGAAGGTTCCGGTGAAGTCGGCGCATGTGAAGGGGCTCTATTTTGCCGGTGATACCGCCAAGGGCTACGGGGTCGCGATGGACTGCGCTATCGCTTCGGGAGTGATATGTGCGGGGGAGATCCTCGGCAAGGACTTCGGCATTAAATGATAGTGAATAGTGATTAGTGACGAGTGAATAGTTATCTGTGATCAGTAATGGAGTAATAGTATACTATTGTCATTGCGAGCGCAGCGAAGGTCGCTCTTTCCCATCCATGGGATCGCGACATTCGAGCATCCGTGCCCAGCACAATCTCTTTTTATTTAATAGAGATGTGCAATGAACATAGATCGCTTCGTCGCTTTACTCCTCGCGATGTCAGTGCGATTAAAGTGAATCATTGTACTAGCATGACAATCTGCAGTTAAAAACGCTTATGAATGAGTGGATAATTGGAGAAACCTCCTTCGCAAGAGGAGTTTATATACATTCGAGAGGAAATGTATGAGAGAGAAGAAACCGGACGATGTGGTTATCGTCAGTGCGGTTCGCACACCTTTCGGGAGATTTGACGGTGTGCTGAGAAAAGTTCTGAGCTTCGACCTCGGAATTGTGGTTCTGAAGGAGGTGCTGGAAAGAGTTCAGGTCGATCCGGCGGAGGTGGACGAAGTATACTACGGCACCTGCATACCCGCAGAATATGCTATCTACACCAATGTGCCGGCACGGCAGATAACGCTGGGTGCCGGTTTCCCCGTTGATAATATCTCACTGACCATTGACCGCGCCTGCTGCTCCTCTATGACGGCAATCCGCCTCGGCTACGGATCGATCAAGGCCGGGAATGCCGATATCGTTATTGCGTCCGGCGCCGAGAATATGGGGAATGTGCCGCTCATCGCCCCCGCGAGCGAAGCCCGATGGGGAGTGCGGCTTGGCCATATCCCGCTTGAAGATGTTCTCTTCGAGCTGGGCTACGGCCGGCGTGGATTTGCACCGGTGGCAACCGACTCCGGCGAGGTGGCCGTCGAGTACGGGGTGACGAGGGAGGATCAGGACCGATGGGCGCTGCGCAGCCATGAGCGGTGGTTTGCGGCATACCGTGACGGGAAGTTCAAGGTCGGCGAGGAGATCACCTCCCTGGAGGTACCGCAGCGAAAGGGGGAGCCGATAGTCTTCGACCGGGACGAGTCTCCGCGGGAGAATTCATCTCTTGAAAAGCTCTCGAAGCTGAAAACGGTGTACGGGAGTCCCACCGTTACCGCCGGGAATGCGCCGGGCATGAACTCCGGCGCCTCGGCAGTGTTGATCATGTCGCGAAAGAAGGCGGAGGAGAAGGGACTCGCCACGCTTGCGACGGTCGAGTACACACAGGCGGCTGCAGGCGAGCCGAAATATATGGCGTGTGTGCCGGCCCAGTCCATAGAAAAGCTGCTTGAGCGGTCCGGGAGATCAATTGATGATATGGATTTAATTGAGATCAATGAGGCCTTTGCTGCGGTCACGCTCGTTTCACTGAAGGTGCTCGCGAAGAATGATCCGGCGAAGTGGAAGGAGTTGCAGGAGAAGACCAATGTCAACGGCGGAGCCATTGCCATCGGCCATCCCGTCGGTGCCAGCGGTGCGAGGGTTACCATGACGCTGATGTATGAGCTCATGCGGCGGGGGGGAGGCCGGGGCGTTGCCGCGATCTGCGGCGGCCTCTCTCAGGGTGAAGCCCTCATGCTCTCCGTGTGATTATGCGGGAGTCAGTTTTGAATTTATTCTGATCGCTGCGGGGCGATTATTGTCTTGCGTAATTATTATTTTCATTCTGGGAATAGTTGGCTATGATCATTAATCGCACGTATAAACTTTTATAAGGAGAGTACGATATGCCGGACTGGCTGAGAGACGTTGAGGGATTGACACAGAAGGGACAGATTGCCGTTCCCTACACCTGGTGGGTGGGAGAAACCGGCAGCAGGTTTCTCCTGTCGATCCGCGATGACCGAAAGCTGCTCGGGAATAGATGCAGCAGGTGCAATACCGTCTTTGTGCCGCCGCGGAAGAACTGCGGGAGATGCTTCGTCGATATTGATGAATGGGTGGAGGTCGGGAATGAAGGCGTCGTTATCGCCCACACCATTGTGCGATACCCCTTCGAGGTGCACCCGGTTGATGCACCCTTTGCCTATGCGATGATAAAGCTCGACGGTGCCGATGTCGGCTTCCTGCATATTATCAAGGACGACCTCGACGCACTGAAGAATGGGGTGCGCGTGCGGGCACGGTTCAGAGAGGAGCGGACCGGCCATATACTCGATATCGACTCATTTGAAATACTCTGATCGCGGGAGGGCGTATGGATCCAGTTGCAATTATTGGCGTTGCCCAGACGAAATTCGAAAAGAGGAAAAAGGATCTCACCTACTTCGATCTTGTCTATGAGGTCACCCGCGATGCACTGAATGACGCGGGATTGCGTATCGATGATATTGATACTATCGTTACTGTTTCGAACGACTTTCTGGACGGGAGGACCATCTCGGGCATGGGAGTCGGTGATGCTGCCGGCGGCTATGACAAGAATATAACCACGGTGGAGGGTGATGGCACCTTCGGCGCCTTCTACGGAGCAATGCGGGTGCTCGGCGGCTTCAACGCAGCCCTTGTTGTTGCCCATTCGAAGGGGAGCGAGGGGAATGTGAAGTATATCACCAACGCGATGTTCGATCCGATTTACCACCGCCTGCTGGGGGTTGACGCGATAAGCGCTTCAGCACTTCAGGCGAACTACTATATGGAGAAGCACGGATATTCGGAAGAGCAGTTTGCACAGGTGTCGGTCAAGAACCACGGCAATGCGCTGAACAATCCCCAGGCACAGCTGCCGATGCGCATTACAGTTGAGGAGGTCATGCAGTCCCGGAAGATTGCTGATCCGTTAAAACTCCTGGACTGCAGCCCGGTGAGCGACGGGGCTGCAGCCGTCATCATCGGCACTGAGAAAATGGCGGAGCGATCGCAGAAAAAACCGGTGTGGATACGGGGAGTTGCGCACTGTTCGGAAGAATATTTTATCGGGGATCGCGATCTCGCCGATCCGAAAGCCCTGAGAGATGCATCACAGCGAGCATATGCAATGGCGGGGATTAACACTCCCCGCGAGGAGATAGACGTAGTGGAGCTCTCGGAAGCCTTCAGCTATATGGAGCCCCTCTGGCTGGAGGGGATGGGATTCTGTGAGCCGGGTGCGGGCGGCACCCTGATTGAACAGGGGATTACCACCATGGAGGGGGGACTGCCGGTTAATCCTTCGGGAGGTCTGCTTTCGGCCAATCCCATTCTGGTCGCCGGCCTTGCGCGCATCGTTGAGGCGACCATGCAGATACGGGGCGAAGCAGGTACGCGGCAGGTTCCGGGAGCCCGCACGGCGCTCGCTCACGGCATCAACGGGCCCTGCGGGCAGAGCCACTGCGTGTGGATACTGAACGAGGAACGGTGAGGGGGAGCCATGGGACGAAACGTAGCAATCGTTGGAACGGGCCAGACGCATCATCGAAGCCACCGGCCCGATGTCAACGGAAGAGAGATGATATACGAGGCGATTCAGAGGGCGCTTCAGGACGGTGCGTTGACCATGGACGACATCGACGCGGTGGTCATCGGCAATATGGATCACTTCGAATCGATAAATTACGTGGATACCTGGAGCGTCGAGGGATCGGGCGGTGTCATGAAACCGATCATGAAGGTGACCACCGGCGGGACAACCGGAACCTCGGTGGCTATCGCCGCCTACTATCACGTCGCCTCCGGCCTCTTTGACCGGGTGCTCGCTGTCGGCTGGGAGAAGAACTCGGAGAGCGACACGACCGCCGCCATCATCACCTGCAGCGACCCCATCTGGGACCGGTTCTCCTATTCCGGAGCGATTCCAAGCCTCGCCACCGAGGCGACGGCCTATATGGAACGGTACGGCGCGACGCAGGAGGACGCCGCTTTAATTGCGGTTCGGGACCGGAATCATGCGCTCAACAATCCCTATGCCCATCTCCGAAAGCCTATTACGGTTGATGATGTTATGAGCTCGCCGATGCTCGCCTACCCGATCAAGCTTCTGGACGTGTGCCCGAGAACGGACGGTGCCTGCGCCGTGATTTTCGCCGCCGATGGCGCCGCGCAGAAGCTGGCGCCGAAGCCGGCATGGGTGAAATCCTGCGCCGTGCGGCATACCTTCACCTGGTTCGGTGACTCAACCGATTACAACAGAGGGCTTGTATCGCTGCAGCGGGCGTCAAAGGAGGCCTATGCTCATGCGGGCATTACCGCACCGGCCGATGAGTTTGACGTCGCCGAGCTCTATCTCCCCTATACTTACGCGGGGCTCAAGTGGATTGAGGATCTGGGATTCTGCGAAGCGGGCGGCGGTCCGCGCTTTGTCCGTGACGGAAACACCGGCATGGCCGGGAAAATTCCGGTGAATCCCTCCGGCGGGGTTATCAGCACGAACTGCATCGGAGCAACGGCACTTCTCAGGGTGGCCGAGGCGGCGATTCAGGTCATGGGGAAGGGAGGCGATCGGCAGGTTCCCGATGTGAGGAATGCGCTGGCGACCGGTTTCGGAGGATGTTTCTGGTCAGATGTCATGATTCTGAGCGCCGAGAAACCGTAATATGAGAAGGGATATGCACCATGACAGCCGAAAGAGATTACAGCAAAATGTTGACAGTTACGTTTACCTATCCGATGCCCTATGAATGGTCGGTAGGGAAATACGGGAGCAGGTTCTTCCAGGAGATACGGGAGGAGAGGAGATTTATCGGCATTCGGTGCCCGAAATGCGGAACGGTCTATGTGCCGCCCCGACGGCTCTGCGGGCCCTGTTTTCAGGAGCTGGAAGAGCTGATGCCGCTGTCGGATACTGGAACCATAACCGCCTTTTCGGTCGTTGATTATCCCTTCATCGATCCCGATACCGGCGAGCGGCGGCCGGTTCCCTATACTTACGGGTATATCAGGATCGATGGAGCGGACAATATCTTCTCTCATATCATCAATGAAACGGATGTCAGTAAAATTAAGGTCGGCATGAAAGTCAGGGCAGTTTTCAAGGAACCGTCCGAGATGCAGGGGAACATTCAGGATATCAGATATTTTGATATAATCGGCTGACGACGGTAACGCTTCCTTTTATAGTAAAAGTTATGAACACAGACTACCTGAAAAATTCATCCTCTTCTATGGTTGTCAGCATACGAAATACGTTTGAAGAATATGCAGCTTGATCTCCACATCCATACCGGCAGATACTCGGGATGCAGCAACATCGATCCCCTGCAGGTTATCGGGAGGGCCGTCGAGGCGGGTCTGGACGGCATAGCGCTTACCGAGCACGGAATTCGCTGGTCCGATCAGGATATAGAAGAGCTGATTCGCCGGAGCGGGCATAGCGATTTCATCGTCATCCCCGGCCAGGAGAACGCCTGTTACTCCCCGCAGGGGAGGTTTCAGGGGGAGTTTCTGGTTTACGGATATCCCGTGAGCCTCGGTTCCAATAAATCGGTAGAGCAGCTTATCGAGATGGTGCACGGTGAGGGGGGTGTGGTCGTTGCCGCCCACCCCTTCAAGCGGCAGCAGGGGAGCGACGACTATTACGGGAGCGGCCCTTCGACGGTTGATCTGAATATAGATGGCCTGGAGATCGAGCACCCCTCGTACGATGAGAGCGGCCGACAACTGGCGGCAGAAATAATGGATCGCATGGGAATTGCCGGCCTGGGAAACAGCGATGCCCATGATTTACGGGATATCGGAATCTGCCGGACGCATTTTGAGAAGCCGGTAACGGATGTTTATTCTCTCTGTGAGGAGATACGGGCGGGACGGCTGCGGGCGATGAATATGATGAGAAAAACCGGAACCTAGCATTATTTTTCCCCGCATTTCCTCCACTTCCAATCGGTACCCAATCCCTTTGTAATTGATAGAGAAAGATAATTGCAACATGTATCGCTTTATCGTATATTGCTTTGAAAACATTTCAGCATTATAAATTCGGGCGTATTGCCTATTTCTTTTACATCCCGTATATCTGGTGAGGAAAATATGAAGACAAATGAGGTAAAGAGGAAATTCAGAGAGCTCTCGAAAACCGAAAAGCCGATTCTGATACCCGGCGCCTACGACGCGATGAGCGCCCGAATCGCCGAGATGGTCGGCTTCGAGACGGTGGTGGTCAGCGGCTATGCGACGTCGGCTTCAATTCTGGCGATGCCCGACTTCGGCCTTCTGACACAGACCGAGGTGATTCGCACCGCCCGCTATGTGGCACAGGCGGTGAGCATTCCTGTCATCGTCGATGCCGATACCGGCTACGGCGGGCCAATCAACGTCATCCGGACGGTACAGGAGCTCGAAGGCGCCGGCGTGCAGGGGATGATACTGGAGGATCAGCTCTGGCCGAAGCGGTGCGGGCACATGACGGGGAAGAAGGTCATCCCGATGGAGGAGTACGAGCAGAAGCTCATCGCCGCGCTGGAGACGAGGAGCGACCCGGAGAATTTTCTGGTTACCGCCCGAACCGATGCGCGCGGTCCCATCGGGCTCGACGAGGCGATAAAGCGCGCCAACCGGTACAAGGAGCTCGGCGCGGATGTTATCTTCGTCGAGGCGCCGCGCGACAAAGAGGAGCTCCGCATTATACGCGAGAATGTTCCGGGACCCCTCACGGCCAACATGATTGAGGGGGGGCTCACCCCGATTCTGTCGCTGGAGGAGTTCGAGGAGCTCGGCTATCAGTTCGTCGGCTTTGTCCTCTCGTCTATCTTCGCCGCCGCCCGGGCGGTCAGGAGCGTACTCGAGGAGCTCAAGGCGAAGGGAACCACGAAGGAATACGAGGAGAATATGGCAACTTTCGACGAGTTCACGAAGATGGTGAAACTTCCCGAGGTCTTCGCCCTGGAGCAGAAGTATTCGCTCAAGGAATAGCAGTATGGGATATACGATGGCGGAGAAGATACTGGGCAGGGCGTCCGGTCGGGAGGGGGTTCGGGCAGGCGCCTATGTGACAGCCCGTCCCGATTATGTGATGTCCTTTGAGGCGGTGGCCGGTGTATACCTGAGGATGTCCGAAGCGGGAGTGGATTCCGTATGGGATAATGAACGTATTGTGGTCATTCTCGATCACTACTCTCCGGCGCCAAGCATACGGGCCGCAGAATTGCAGAAGATCGCCCGGGACTTCGTAACGCGGTTCAACATAAAGCATTATTACGGTGAGAAGGCGGGCATCTGCCATCAGGTCATGCCGGAGCTCGGATTTGTTGCGCCGGGACGATTGATTGTCGCAACCGATTCACACACGACAACCTATGGTGCTCTGGGATGCGCCGGCACCGGAATAGGGTATGCGGAGATGGCTTACTGTTTCCTGACGGGGGAGCTCTGGTTCAGGATTCCGGAAACCATACAGCTTCGAATTACGGGAAAGCCCGGACGATATGTCATGGGGAAGGATATTATTCTCTCGATTGCCGGACACCTTTCCGCGGAAGGGGCTCAGTACCGGTCGCTTGAGTTTCATGGTCCGGCGCTCCGGGATCTCTCTCTTGCATCACGGATGACCATGTCGAACATGGCTGTGGAGCTGGGCGCGAAATTCGGCTTCTTTCTCCCCGATGAGGCGGTCTTTTCCTTCCTGCAGGACCGCGTCAGAGGGAGCTATCAGCCGATCTATCCCGATGCGGATGCCGGCTATGAAGCGGTTCACGAGTTCGATGCAACGCTGATTTCCCCGCAGGTGGCGCTCCCCCCGAATGTTGATGATGTGGTACCGGTGTCAGAAGTCGGTGACGTGAAAATCGATCAGGCTTTTGTCGGCTCATGCACCAACGGCAGGCTCGAGGATCTCAGGGCGGTTGCCGCAATACTCAGCGGCAGGAAGGTTGACCGGATGGTTCGCTTCATTGTTACACCTGCATCCTATGAAATTTATAAGGAAGCGATTCGGGAAGGCATTCTGGAGACCATTATCGATGCAGGCGGCTGCATAACACATCCCGGCTGCGGTGCCTGTTTCGGCGCGCACATGGGCGTCCTCGCGCCGGGCGAAGTATGCGTGTCGAGCTCGAATAGAAATTTTGTCGGCCGCATGGGGAGTCCCGAGGCGCGGATATATCTGGCAAATCCCTACGTCGTGGCAGCCTCGGCGGTGGCGGGAAGGATCGTTCATCCTGATGAGCTGTAGGGGAGGTGGATCGTCATGGAAAAGATAACGGGGCGTGTGTGGATCTTCGGAGATAACATCGATACCGATGTCATAACTCCCGGGCCCTATGTCGATGCTCCCATGGAGGAGATGGTGAAGCATGTCCTTGAGGCGGTGCAGCCGGAGTTCGCGGTGAGGTTCAGGCCGGGAGATATAATCGTTGCCGGTGGAAACTTCGGATGCGGCTCGTCACGGGAAACCGCCCCCGAAGCGCTGAAGCGAATGGGCGTCGGTGCGATTATTGCACGCTCCTTTGCGAGAATTTTTTTTCGCAATGCGGTGGCGCTGGGCATTCCGTCAATCACCGTTGCGGGCGCACCGTCCGGTTTCGCACAGGATGATGTTGCGGAAGTCGATGTGGAGCTGGCGCGCATAACAAATCTCACCACGGGTGAAACCATAGCGGGCATTCCGCTCTACGGCGACATATTGAACCTTATCAGGAAAGGTGGTATCGTGCCTCTCATGCGTGAGATGGTGGACCGTCAGAAATCATAATGCTATTCGTTTTGAAACTTTTCTCGATGAGTGGGTATCGAGGAGGATCATCAGATGAAACAGATGAGGGATTATTGGATTGCCTTCGTTCTCCCGGTTTCATACTGATTAATGAGCGCGGGATGAAATGATCATGTGAAAGCGATGATCTTTCTGATATATATTTCATTGTTCCGATGCAATATGCCGAAAAGTACAGTGGTCAAAAATTGATTGATTTTACTCTGCCCATCCTTCAGTATATAAATATCTTATGGAGCGAGGAGGATATCTCATGAAGCCGTTGGTAAAAAAGATTTCGTTCGGTTTAATCATAGTTGTCATTCTGATAATCGGTTTTCTTATATACTTCGTCCTGGCGCGGATAGCGCCCATCGGCGCGGGCTATAAAGCGAAGATGCTCTGTTCCTACCTCTTCGTACAGAATCGGGAGATTGAGCCTGTTCTCGCCAATGATCTCGAACCCTTCAACCCGCTTATCAAATACGTGGACGCCGTAGTCGATTACGATAAGAAGACCGTCACCTCGACTGCCTTCGGTCTGGTGACCCGCAAGGCGGTCTATCGCAAGGGCCTGGGTTGTACTCTCATACCTGCCGGATCCAAGGAGGAATTGCCGTCGAATCCAGGCTATGTCGAGCCCCTTCCTGCCGATCCTGAGAAGGTGCCCTGGCCCACGGGGGATCTCAACGCCACTGACCCGATCCCGGCGGGAGTCGATGTGAAGAAGCTTGAGGCGGCGCTCGACAGGGAGTTCTCGGAGCCTGATCCGAAGAAGCCCCGCCGCACCAGGGCGGTCGTTGTCGTTTACAAGGGGAAGATAGTCGCCGAGCGCTATGCCCCCGGCTTTGGCAAGGATATCCCCATGCACGGCTGGTCGATGACCAAGAGCATTACCAGCGCTCTCATCGGCATTCTCGTCGGACAGGGGAAGCTCAAAGTCGATGAGCCCGCTCCCATCGAGGAGTGGAAAAAGCCCGGCGATCCGCACGGGAAGATTACCGTGGAGCATCTCCTCCGCATGAGCGCCGGATTCGACTTTCATCACGACGTGGACCCGGCCGGGCAGCGGCAGCTGGCGCTCTTCGGCGGCATCGACTCGGTGGCCTATTCCGTGCAGTGCCCCCTCGAGGTTGAGCCGGGCACGCGATGGGAGTATGCGAACGCCAATCCCCACTGTCTCCTGAAGCTCATCCGGGATATTGTCGGCAGGGAAGATATTGCAGACTACATCTCCTTCCCGCGGCGCGCCCTCTTCAACCGGATAGGGATGCAGAGCGCCATCATCGAGCCCGATCCCTACTGGAACTTCATCGGCACCTCCTTCGGCTGGGCAACCGCCAGGGACTGGGCGCGCTTCGGGCTCCTCTATCTCAATGATGGCGTCTGGGAGGGGAAGCGCATCCTTCCCGAGGGATGGGTCGCCTATACCCGTACGCCTGCGCCGGCGGATCCGCTGAAGCACTACGGGGCGCTCTTCTGGCTGAACGCGGGAGCGGAGGAGCTCAAGGATATCACCACGAAGGAGAAGGGCGAGCGGAATGTTCCTCCTTTCCCGCGGCTCCCCGCTGACGCCTTCTTCCCCGTCGGGCATGACGGGAAGCGGGTCGCCATTATCCCCTCGAAGCAGCTCGTGGTGGTGCGCCTCGGCCTGAGCCGGGTCGATAAGAGCTGGGACTATGAGGGCTTTCTGGCTGATATAATCGACGCAGTCGGGGAGTAGGGCGTTAATATTCTGTGAGGCTATCACCGATCTGCACTTTCCTGAGATCATTTGGATCTCTGGCTCGATTTATTAAACAGGTTTATCTGAGAATTTTAGATATCTGGGGAGATTGGTGTTATGGACAACTATCTTGCTATTGCCAATAGCGCTGGCATGTGGGTGGCGTGCTCGGTGATTATTGTGGTGGTACTCTTCCAGGCCATCAGGCTCACCGTTATAGCCCTTCGGGCGGGTATGGCGATAGGGATGCCGAAAAAGCAGATGCTCGCTGCCTTCAGGAGCGGTATAACGACAGCCCTGGTCCCATCTATCGCCATACTCCTGGGGCTCGCACTCCTGATACCGAGGCTTGGCGTCCCATTCCCGTGGATGCGGCTCTCGGTAATAGGCTCCGTAACCTACGAGCTTATTGCTGCCGGTGCGGCCGCGAATGAAATGGGACTCGAAGGAGTTTCGGGCAGCTTTACGGGGACTGTTTTTACGACCGTTGTCTGGGTTATGTCCCTGGGGGTTATCTTCAATCTATTGGTTATAGGAATTTTTACTCCCAGCATAAAGAGGCTCAAGGACAGGATTGCCGGTGGTGACGAGGGATGGATGCGGGTCATGACCGCTGCTGCATTCTTTGGGGCTGTTGGGTACATGGTTGCCCAGCCGGTCGTTAAGGGGGGGGCGCCGCTTGTCGCCCTTATCGGCGGTTTTATCGGAATGCTGATTCTGGGAGCGATAATCCAGCTGGGAAAGCAGAACTGGCTGAAGGAGTGGGCACTGGCCCTGGCCATACTCGGAGGTATGACCGCGGCAGGAATTGCATTCCACTATTTCAGCATAGGGGGTTGATATGAATTCGAACGAAGTTTTTCAGGATCGATTTATAGTTCCCGTTCAAAAGACCGGCCGGTTGACCATCTTCCTGGCAATTATATGCCTTTTCATACCCGGTCTCTATCTGTACATCTTTCAGGGTTTAATCCCGCCTGTTACAGCGGTAATCCGGGGGCTGATTGCCGTATGGTCCTTCATGGCAGTCATGGCAGTCCTCGAGCCCATTGTCTACTATCCCATACTGGGCTTTGGCGGCACCTATATGTCTTTTTTGGTTGGCAATGTTCTCAATCTGAGAGTTCCCGTTTCAGCAACGGCCCAGCAGGTTGCGGGCACCAAGGAGGGAACCTCGGAGGCGGAGATCGTATCAACGCTGGGGATTGCAGGCTCGCTGATCGCCAGCGAATTTGTTATGATCGTCGGGGTGCTGGCTTTACTCCCCTTTATCGGGAGGATTCAGGGTTCCGGGATGGCCATCGAGGTTGCCCTCGATCAGGTTCTTCCCGCTCTCTTCGGAGCCCTGGGAGGCATCTTCCTCTTCAGGGTACCGAAGCTTGGAATTGTCCCCCTTGGCCTCGGTATTTTAATTGCCCTCTTCAAGGCCGATCTCCCCTACTCAATAGTTATCCCGCCGATGGTGATACTTTCTATAATTGCGGCACGGATTATGTACAAAAGAAAGTGGGTCAAAGGAGAGGGTATGGTATAACAAACGTCATGAATAATCTTATCTGATCAGCTCCCCCCTTCAGGTTCGCTTGTTATCGAACACCAATAATTATTTTATACTTGACAGATTTAAAAGTAAACTGCTAGTGTACTTTTAAAAAATAAGTATAATCAAAGTATACTTTCGAAAAAAGAGGTACCCGTTCAGGAGGTAAAAAATGCACAAAGAATTCATCGAGAGTGTGAGGGACGATCTAAGGCATTATGCCGGGATTGTCGACGAAGGTGCGAGGAGAGTAGAGAGATATTGTGCGGATCTTGCCATAGAGATTGAGGATAAAATTAGAAACGCAGATAAATACGATCTCTCAATAGATAAAATGGACAGCGAGTACAGCATTCGCAAGGATGATTTTGGGAATCAGCTCTACTATGTAGCGGAAAAGCACGCCATCGGGGAATTGATAGTCGGAGCTTCCACCACCGAGCGGGTCCCCTTTACCGATGATATCAAACGCCAGGTGAAACTGTATGAATACCTTAAGCCGACATTTATACGCATGTTCGACGGGCTGCAGTATGTTGATGAAGTCTGGTTTTTCGAAAAAAAACATAATATCTCGCTGGGGCGAATAGCGTACCTGTTCTCGGATTATCTCATCCCGGGAATGGATCCGATATTTTTCTACGATCTGGGGCTGACCTTTTATGATTGGTTTAATTCAGTCGATAAGGAGCAGAACCCGGATCGAAAACCGACCTGGTCCCCGCTGGCCTTTATGGATCTCTTCAATCAGTGGATTATGAATATGGAGGTGCCCGTCTATGAAAACAGGTATGCGGAAAAGGAAGAGATGATCGGGATTATCGGCACCCATTTCAATTTGAACAATATGACAGAAAGCACCATCGAGAAGAATGCCGTGCGAATGATGATCATCAAGGACGCTTCGACATTGATCGGAATGAACAGGGCGGCGAAGAGGGATATTCAGCTTGAAACGTACGATATCAAAAAATTTGGAGATGATATTTCCGAAAGCTATGCGAAAGCGCTCGATGCAACCGAAATCGAAAACAAAAAGAGATTTGTGCACGAGACCCTGAATCTTGAAAATAACAAGCCTGCTGAAATCGCTTCGTTTCTGGCAAAGTTAAAGGGGGAATTTCAATTCCGACATACCCTGTACGGCAGGGAATACCTGGTTATCAGGGAGAAAGCTTCGGAATTTGGCTTGGACTTCATTGCGTTGCTGGATGGCGATGATTGGATATAGTATTAATGGAGCTGATTTAATTTAAAACGATTCCGAGAGGAGCAGTTGATGGAATTCAAGGGTGTGGACAGGTCTGCTGGTGGGATTCCCAGCAGGCGAGAGTCCAGAAAGATGAAAAATCATCGGGCGATACTGCAGACCGCCGAAGAGATATTTCTCGAGAAGGGGTATCAGGCAACGACAATCGATGAGATAGCCGAGCGGGCGGCGGTGACCAAGCGGACGCTCTACAAGTATTTTCCCTCGAAGCTTGCGATCTACGTGCGCATGTTCGACGATTTCCTGAGCACCAAGCTCAATGTGAGGATATCTGAAACCGCCCGGCTCGATCTCCCGCCGGATCAGCTGGTACTGAAGCTCTTCAACGTCCTTATCGACTTTACCAAAGAGAATGAAAGGTTCCAGCGCCTCTACTGGATGCTCGACTCTGACGAGTTCGACGGGAGTATCCCCGCGGAGCTTGTCAATCGGGTGGGCAATGTGACCAGAATGATGTTCAAAGAAGTTATCAGAGTGGTAAAAAAGGCGCAGAAGATGGGGCTCATGATCGATGTCGATCCCGAGCTCCTCGTTCATCTGATGTCCGCCATTAACAAGGGGATTTTCACCCATGCGAGCAAGGAGCGCCGTTTTGAGATTGCGGATATTACGCCGGATCAGCTATACGCTGTTCTGTTGAAGATCATTCAGGGAGGGATGTTCCGTACGCCGGGGAACCCATGAGCTGCTTTGGACTTCGGCTGGGTGATTCATTTTATACATGGTGTAATTTCTGATAGGAATATAATTTGTAGAGGAGGAGGATTATGAGTGAATTTGTCATCGATTTTCGTGTAAACCGTGAATTCAATGTGCTCGTTGCCCTGAGCTTCGTCATTGAAGGCATCGGCGCGGCGACCTTTCTGTGGGGGCTTCTGCTGGGCCACCTGCCCGGGATGGCGGTCGGCTTCGCCTTCATCGTTCTCGGCTCTCTTGCGCTCATGCTCGACCTGGGCCGGCCGATGCGGGCATGGCGGATTCTCTGGCGAACGAGGAGCTCCTGGATCAGCCGCGGATCGATATTCATCGGCGGGGCGGGATTCTTTGCTTTCCTGATTCTCGTCTTTCCTCTTCTCTTTCCCGATTACCGGGGGACCGCCTATGTGACGATTATCGAAGGTCTGGCGGTCATTTTTGCGCTTCTCACCATTCTCTATTCGGGATTCCTGATTTCGTCGATGACACCCATCCCCTTCTGGAATACGCCGCTCGTTCCGGTGCTCTTCCTCTTCCATGCTGCCACGTCTGGATTATCCTTTGTCCTCTTTCTCCTGATCCTTTCGGGGAGGAGTCTCGATCTCACCATGAGAATGCTTGAGATCGAAGGGGGATTACTTTTAACAACCCTGATCTTCAGCATCGCCTATGTCATGGTTATGTCCGGCTCGACCAATGCGGCTCGGGAGTCGGTACGGCTCCTCTCGCGCCAGCACCGGCTCCTCTTCTGGGGAAACGCAGTGGTCCTTGGGCTTCTGATTCCGCTCATCATTACCGCATATCTCTATTTTTCACCCGGCTGGGAGATGATTGCCCTGATAGCGCTGTTTCTCATGACACTGCTGAGGCTCATAGGCGATTTCGCCTTTCGATATGCCATTCTCAAGGTTGGAGTTTTTGAACCGCTCATGTGAGCACGAGCGAAATTCAGGAAAGGGGGCTTGTCAATGGATACGTCAGTCAAGGAAAAGAAAAATGAGAGCTGGGTAGCGACATCCTGCAATGCCTGCTTCAACATCTGTGCCATCCGCGTTCATCAGAAGGATGGGAAGGTAGTTGATATTACGGGCGATCCGGCTGTTGCCAGCTCGAAGGGAAAGATATGCGGGAAGGGGAAGTCAAGGCTTGCCGATTTGTACAATCCCGAGCGGGTGACAACGCCCCTTCGAAGAAGGAATCCCGAAAAGGGAATCGGCGTCGATCCGCAGTGGGAGGAGATAAGCTGGGAAGAGGCGATGGATATCGTGGTTTCGAAGCTCAAGAAGGTCCGCGATGAGGATCCCCGGAAACTGGTGATACTCAACTTTGACCTCTGCAACTTCCATATCGCTCAGGCCTTTTCGAAAGCCTACGGCACGCCCAACGATCAGTTCTACAACGTCTCCTGCGGGAACGGCCTCCACACAACCTTCTTTCTCACCCTGGGGACCATCAACTCGGAGATTGACCTCGATTACTGCAATCATATTGTGCTGTGGGGCTCGCAGCTCGGCCATGGGGTCAACAACAATCCGCTTGAGGCGATAGCGGGGATGGCCGATGCGAGGCGCCGGGGGGCGAAGCTGGTCGTCATCGATCCGGTATGCGGCGTGGCGGCCGCCAAGGCGGATGAATGGATTCCCATCAGGCCGGGAACCGATGCCGCGCTGGCCCTCGGCATGCTCAACGTGCTGCTCAACGAGCTGGGCCTGTACGATGCTGAATTCCTGAAGAATAAAACCAATGCGCCCTACCTGATAGACGGAAGCGGCCGCTACGTGCGTGATGCTGAGAGCCGTAAACCGATGGTGTGGGATGCTTTGAAACAGCGCGCTGCCGTGTACGATGCCGATGACATCGGTGATTTCGCGCTCGAGGGGAGCTATGAGGTTGCCGGAAAGAGCTGCCGTCCCTCCTTCGATCTCCTCAAGGAGCATGTAAGGAAACACTATCCTCTCGAGAAGGTTGCCGAGATCAGCACGGTGCCGGCGGAGACAATCCGGCGGCTCGCGAAGGAGTTCGGCGAAGCGGCCCGCATCGGCAGCACCATGCAGATGGAGGGGCAGACACTGCCCTATCGGCCGGCAGCGGTTGAATTCAAGCGGGGAGTGACCCATCACAAGAACGGCTTCTTCAATGTTTTCTCCCTGCAGCTGCTGAACATCGTTGTCGGGAATTTGAACACCCCCGGCGGTCTCTTGGGAACGAATCCGCACGGTCCGGTGGAGCTGTGGAAGATGTTCAAGGGACGGGACGGTCATCTCACCTCCAATATGTACTATAATCTCATTCAGGGATACGATTCCTTCGCCTGCTTCATGTCACCCTATCCGCCCAACGAGGTGAAAGCTCCCGAATCGCTCAATCTGCGGGGGCTCTTTCCCCTCTCGGGATTTCTTCCCGGCATACCCTGCTTCTCCATACTGGAGCCAGAGAAGTTCGGCATCCCCTACAAGCCGGACACGATGATCATATGCCGGACCAATCCGATGATAGGCCAGAACGATCCGAAAAAGCTCGCCGAGATGTTCAGGAAGCTGGATTTCATTCTGGGATTCGGCATTAAAATTGATGAGACGCTGGAGTTTGCCGATATCATCCTCCCCGAGGCGCACGATCTCGAGCGGTACTGGTTTCTGCCGGCAAATCAGCCCGCCGGCTTTCAGCGGCCGGGGCCCGGCGACTGGTACTTTCAGACCGTGCAGCCGGTGGTCGATCCGCCTCCCGGCGTCAGGAGCTGGCTCGACGTGATGATTGAGCTCGGCGATCGGCTGGGCATACTCCCCGAGCTGAACGCCGAGCTGAACAATGTAACCATGCTGCACATGATGGAGCCGCTGAAGCTCGACCCGAACACCCGTTATGATATGAAGGAGATAAACAATCGGCAGGGGAAGCTCTTTTCCATGCTGGCCGGCGATACCTCTGATGAGATCTTCACCCCGGAGAAGCCGGTGGTGAATATGGGCAAGAAACAATTGCACGAATGCTATTCCACTCCATTTACCGATGCGCGGGTGCCCATCTATCTGGAGCACCTCCTCGATGTGGGGGAGGAGGTGAAGCGGGTAACCCGCGAGCTGGGAATGGACTGGTGGGATGTGTCGCACTATCAGCCGCTGGCCGACTGGCGCCCCTGTCCGGCCTATGAGGACACCTCGGAGGAATACGATCTCTTTGTCAGCTCGAGCAGGCTCCCCCTGCACAACTATTCCATAAGCGCCGACAACCCCTGGGTTGATGATGTGAGCACGCACAGCAGACTGGATTACCATATACTCCTCAATACCGCGACGGCGAAGCGGAAGGGGATTTGCGATGGCGATACCGTATGCGTTGCGTCGAGAACGGGTACGGTGAAGGGGAAGGTCAGGGTTACCGAGTGTGTTCATCCCGAGGTCGTGGCAACCCTCGGCGGCCATTTCGGCCAGTGGGCCCGACAGAAGAAGATTGCGAAGGGGAAGGGGATAAACCATAACGCCCTCCTGGCGCTCGACTGGAATATGGTGGGAACGCTGACCGGGCAGCTGGACTCCTGCGCGAAAGTAAAAATTTACAAGGAGAAATAACATGGCACGATACGGC